>DATNFQ010000305.1:0-14786 GCA_035606295.1 Patescibacteria group bacterium | reverse complement strand
TCACGTTGAAGTGGAGCAGCGAGTAGCCGATCCGCTCGATGTGCCAGCCGGCGAGCATCTCGCGGACCTCGTGCGGCAGGTACTCGTTGTGGAACGGCTCACTGTGTGGGCAGGTGCTCGACAGGAACCGGAACTTCCAGATCAGCGATCTCGCGGGGACCGACCCTACCAGCACACCACCCGGCGTTAGTACGCGCGCGTACTCGGACAGCGCCCGTGATGGGTCGGGGATGTGCTCGATGACCTCGGTGCAGAGGACCGTCCCGAAGCTGCCATCGGCGAACGGGAGCTGTTCGACGTCGCCTTCGACGATCGTGTGGTCCGGGAGCCGCTTTCGCAGCAGCTCGATATTGCGCGGGTTGATGTCGACGCCCACCGAGCCTTTCGGCAGGTAACGGAGGTTGAGACCCGTGCCGCATCCCGCGTCGAGGATCGGCGCGTCGGGGGTTGCGTACTTCGCGATCAGTCCTCGGACGACGCGTGCGCGATTGCGGTGGAAGAACGCCTCGAGCCCGCGGATGTTGTCGGCGACATCGACCCAGTCGTATGTCTCGACATCGCGGTAGTAATCCTTGACCCATTCCGACCAGGCGGCAGAGCCCACTTCAAGGTCGATGCCGTGCGCGGCGTGCTCGTGCTGGTGCATGGGTCCTCCAAGTCCGAGATGCCAGCGCAGCTTCAGGGCATCGACCTCCCCTCGTCCATGTGCCGATAGTCATGGGCTTGGGCGCCACTTCGCGCCCGTTTGGACCGCTAGGACCCGATAGGCATTCTGGCGCCTCGACGGCATCGACGCTCCTCGTAGACTGGCGCGGATGTCCCGACCGGCTTCGCTGACGCTCGTCATGCCTGCGTACAACGAGGCGAGCAGGATCGAGCCCGCGCTCGACGAGCTGTTCGGATACCTCGCCCGTCGCGACAAGTACGGCCGGGACGGTTCGCCTGGTGCGGCCGAGCTTCCCGAGACGATCGACGTCCTCATCGTCGATGACGGCAGCACCGACGATACGGTCGCCAAGGTCGAGGCGCGCCCCGAGACGTCGGGGTCGATCCCGGGGATCGGCCTCCGAGTGCTACGCGTCCCGCACGGGGGCAAGGGCTCAGCCGTCCGCGCCGGGATGCTTGCCGCGACCGGCGACCTCGTCATCTTCGCGGACGCCGACATGGCCACCCCGCCCGATCAGATCCCGCTCCTCGCATCGGCGCTGGCGGATCACGACGTCGCCCTAGGCTCGCGGATCCAGCGAGATGGCTCCGATATGCGTGCTACCCAACCCGCGTACCGGCGGCTTCTCGGCAAGACATTCCACCTGCTCGCGTCGGTGTGGGTCGCCGGGCCGGTGCAGGACACGCAGTGCGGGTTCAAGGGGTTCACCCGTGAGGCGGCGCAGGACCTGTTCGAGCGGCAACGCATCACAAGCATCGTGTTCGATGTGGAGCTGATCTACATGGCCCGCCGGCGCGGCTATCGCGTGGCGATCGTGCCGATCCGATGGTTCGACAAGCGGGGGTCGCGGATGCGCGCGAGCGCGCCGCTGGCGGTCCGGGTCGCGTGGGATCTCTTCCGGATCCCGTTCTTGCATCGAGGGAGTCGTCGACGCGCCGCCGAAGGCGCCTGATGGATACGCCCGCGCTTGGCGGCACGGCGCGAGCCGCCCTCCCGATCGTCGCGATCCTGTCGTTCACGCTCGGCCTGGCGGCGACGCTTGCGGTGGCTGGCGACACGCTCGGGTTCGATTTCCTCGCCTATCACCAGGCCGCGGCGCGTCTACTCGCCGGTCAGCCCTTGTACGACATGTCGTACACGCAGACCGGCGGATTCGGCCTGTTCTACTACCCGCCGACGTTCGCGCCGTTCCTGCTCCCGTTCGGGGCCGTGAGCGCGACGACGGCGACATGGTCCTGGATCGCGCTCTCGATCGGCGCGTTCATCGTCGGCGTGTCAGCGATGCCCGTCTCGAGGACCGTCAAGTGGATGACCATCCTTCTCGCGGGCTGGTCATTCCCGTTCGTCTACGCCGTGAAGCTCGGCCAGGTCGGGCCGATCCTGTTCTGCCTGTTCGCTCTCGGATGGCGGTGGCTGGACCGGCAGATCCCGTTCGGCGTGGTCGGAGCGCTTGGCGCCGCGATCAAGTTGCAGCCGGGTCTGATCCTCGTCTGGGCACTGCTGACCCTCCGGATCCGCGCGGTCATCGCGGGGGGCGCGGTCCTGATCGTCCTTGCCGTCCTGACCACCGTCCTCGCCGGCCCGAGCGCGTGGACTGACTTCCTCGCGTTGATCCGGGCAGTGAGTGACCCCATCCGAACGCCGCACAACTTCACGCCGGGGGCGATCGCCTTCGCGTCAGGCACATCGGCAGAGACCGCTGGCCTGATCCAGCTGGTCAGCACCGTCGGCGTCATCGCCTTGCTGCTCATCTCGATCCGCTGGGCGACCGACGAGGCCTCGTTCATGATCGCGGTGATCGCCAGTCAGCTCGTGTCACCCATCGTCTGGGACCACTACGCGATGATCCTTCTGCTGCCGGTCGCCTACCTGCTCGCGTCCGGTCGCTGGTGGGCGGTGGCGATCCCGCTGGTGACGGCGTGGCCGCTCGTTGGAGTCACGCCTCCGGTGGCGTACCCGATCCTGTTCTGGGTGACGATGATCGCGACGTTCCTCGTCGGCCACGCGGCCACGGACCCGCGACAGAGCCTCGGCGAAGCGCTCGCCCGGTGACGGTCGGGGGTCAGGACTCGATGGTCGCCGGTCGCGGCTGGTCGATCGCCCTCGATGGGACCGGTCGATACGCCCCGCGGACGCGATTCCACGCCGTGCCGAAAAACGCGAGCCCGCTGATGGCCGCGGCCAGCGGCCTGACGCGACTCACCCCACGGGGAGACCAGACGACCGGTACCTCGACGATCGGGAGATGAGAGACCCGATGGGCGATGAACAGCACCTCGGCGTCGAAGGTCCAACCTGTGGATCGCTGCTGGCTGAACAGGTCGTGCGCCATCGACCGCGGGAACAGCTTGAATCCGCACTGTGTGTCTCGATACGGAAGGCCGAGCAGGACCCGGGATGCCGTCCGCATGAGGAGCGACATCAGCTGTCGGACCGGCGTGGGTCTGGCCGCTCCCTTCGCCTCGTGGTCACGCCGGCCGATGTAGATGGCACGTCGGTCGGGCGACCACCGGACGCGGTCCAACTGATCGATCCGGAGCTCGTCGTCGGCGTCGAGCATCATCAGGTACTCGGCATCCGTCCGATCCGCGACGTCGAGCATCGCCGAGCGGACCGTCAGCGCCTTGCCGCGATGCGGGAAGGGCAGGATCTCGATCTGCGTCCCCTCGCGCTCCGCGGCGCGTGTCGCGACCTCGATCGTGTCGTCGGAGGACCCGTCATCGGCGACGAATACGGCGCGTATGGCATCGGCGTTCGCGGCCCGGTACCGTGCGATCGTGGCGATGGTCTGCTCGATGCGGCTGGCCTCGTTGAACGCCGGCATGATGACGGCGATCGAAGGCCCGTCCGGGCGGACGGTCATGTCGACCCACGCCATCTAGCCACGATGCCGTTCGTCGCCGATGCCACCATGCTCGATGTCGTCCTGACCACCTTGCCTTCGAGATCCGCAGCTCGATGCCACGGCATTGTGCACTCGCCGGATGACGGCGCGACCGTCGACGATCGTGCTCGCCGTCGCGCTAAGGGGCTACCGGACGAAACTCTCGTGGCCCGACCCCATCAGTACGCGTCAGTCCACTGATGAAGATCGGTCTCGCCGTGGCGGCGCTGTCAGCGGTCATCTACTGGTTGTGTGACCGCCTCTTCGATGCCGGTCGCGGCGACTTCTTCTATCTCGCCGACGCGTTCCTGCATGGGCGCACATGGCTCCCTGTGCCACTCGGCCCGAACGATGTGATCCCGATCGATGGCCGGTATTACGTGCCGTTCGCCCCATTCCCGGCGATCGCCCTGATGCCCCTCGTCGCGCTGATCGGGCCGGTCACAGCCGACCATCTCGAATCAGGCATCAACGCGATCCTCGCCGGCGCCGGGGTGGGCATGTGTTGGTGGCTGCTCGGGCGGGTCGGTATCAAGCGCGTCTCGGACAAGGTCTGGCTCTCGGCCTTGTTCGGCTTCTCGACCCAGATGCTGTGGGTCACGACACGCGGAGGCGTATGGCACACGGGCCAGCTGATCGCGACCCTTCTGACGTTCGCCTGCCTCATCGAGCTGTTCGGGCGTCAGCGCGCCTGGTTGATCGGGCTGTGCGCCGGCGCGGCGTTCCTCACGCGAGCGCCGCTGGCCTTCGCGATCCCGGTCTACGCCGTCTGGATCGCCTGGCCAACAGACCGGCGACCCGTCGCGGTCGACGGTGATCCCGCGCCCTCGTTTATCAACCAGGTCCGCGAGATCCTGCCGTGGCGCCGGTGGACCGTATTCGCCCTCGCGCTCGTACCGTCGATCCTGTTCTTCTTTGCCTACAACCAGGTCCGGTTCGGCTCCCCGCTCGAGTCGGGGTATGCGCTGGCCACCCTGCCCGATTGGCTGGAGCAGCAACGACAGATCGGGCTCTTTTCGATCCGGCATATCCCCATGAACATCGACTATTTCCTGCTGCATCTCCCTCGGTTCATGACGACATGGCCGTTCCTCCGCCCGGATGGCCTCGGGATGTCGGTCCTCCTGACGAGCCCGGGTCTCCTATTCGCGCTCCGCGCGGACTGGAGACGACCGCAGGCGTGGTTTCTGGCAGCAGCGACGATCCTCGTGCTCATCCCGACGCTCCTGTACTACGGCGGCGGGTGGCTCCAGTACGGCTATCGATACTTCCTCGACTCCGTCCCATTCGTCATCGCTCTGTGCGGCGTGGCGGCCGTGGTGCGCGGCGGGATCGGGTGGGGCTGGAAGGTACTGATCCTCGTTGGGATCGCCGTCATGGGGATCGGCGTGTACTGGGCCTATAACCTCTAAGCGTGTCCAGCGCTCGCCTGCGCCCGCTCTTCGTCGGATCGACGGTCGTCCTTCTCGCGCTCAGCGCGATCGAGTTCGTCGTCCTGTTCGGGATCATCGATGCGCAGAACGCGGTCGGCGCCGATCTCGCGTACTACCAGTTCGTGGCGCGGCGCTGGCTCGATACCGGCGTCTACTACACGGCATCCCAGCTCAGCGGCCCGTTCGTCGTCCAGACCCAGGTCGACAACCTGTATCCACCGCACGCCCTCTACCTGTTCGTGCCGTTCGTCTATCTGCCGGCGATCCTATGGTGGCTCGTCCCACTCGGCATCATCGTGTGGGTCGTCTGGTGGTGCCGGCCCGCGGTGTGGGGCCTGCCGATCCTCGCCGCGATCGTGCTGTTCCCGAAGACGCCGAACCAGATCATCTATGGCAACACCGACATGTGGATCGCGGCGGCGATCGCTGCGGGTGTCCGGTGGGGCTGGCCGTCCACGCTTGTGTCGTTCAAGCCATCGTTGGCGTTCTTCGCGTTGATCGGCATCCGCAGCCGTGCTTGGTGGATCGCCGTCGCCGGCATCGCGGTCGCGAGCTTGCCGCTGTTGTCGCTCTGGCTCCTGTACCCCACGGTCATGCGCAACTCGAGTGCGCAGTTCAGCTACTCCCTGAGCAACCTGCCGTTCTTCTGCCTGCCGATCGTCGCCTGGATCACATCCACGCGCCGGGGATCGGAACAGTTGTGGCCGTGGTTCGTTCGGCTGGGTCGGGGAGGCGAACCGTCCCTGGCTGCCGGGAACGCGGTGCGGGACCCGTCACCAGCGGCCTGACTCCCGACCACAGCCCGGATCTGGCCGCTCCGTCACAATCCCCGGCTATATGCATCGATCCCTGGTCCTCGCGATCTTCGTGCTGTCCGGAGCCGCGGGGCTCGTCTACGAGATCGTCTGGTCTCGCCAGCTCGTGCTCGTCTTCGGGAATACGACGCAGGCCGTCTCCGCGATCCTGACCGGCTTCTTCGGGGGCATGGCCATCGGGGCCGCGGTCGGCGGGCGGATCGCCGATCGCGTCCGGTCACCGTTGCGCTTCTACGGGCTCCTCGAGATCGCTCTGGTCGTCGTCGTCCTTGTGACGCCGTTCACGTTCACTCTGATCGACGAGGCCTACCGGGGCATCTACCCGTCCCTCGAGAGCACGCCGTATCTCGCCTTGGCGCGGCTGGTGCTGGCAGTCCTCGCGCTCGCGCCGGCCACGATCATGATGGGCGCGACCTTCCCGACGCTGGTGCGCCATTTCACGCGGTCGAATGAGATGGGGCAGGCGTTCGGCCGGCTCTACATGGCCAACACCCTCGGGGCCGTGGCGGGCACCATCGTCGCGGGGCTCGTCCTTATCGAGGTGTTCGGGCTGAGCGGCGCGCTTCGGGTCGGGGCTGCGTGCTCGGCGATCGCGGGGTTGGTCGCACTCTGGCTGGCTCGCGCGGGCGAGCGTGAGGGGGCGGAGCCCGTGACCAGCTCGGAGGAACCGCCAGCGCCGCCGCCCAGCGATGCCCGGCGCGCCCCGTTCCCCTGGCTGCCATTCGTCGTCGCGTTCGTGTCCGGGCTCACGTCGCTCGGCTATCAGGTCACGTGGACGCGACTCCTCTCGTCCGGCACAGGCGGTCTTACGTACGTCTTTACGGTGATCCTGGCGCTGTTCCTGATCGGGATCGCGATCGGCGCGGCGATCTTCAACGTGATCCGCGGCAGGATGGGCGATCCCGTCCGGTTCCTGGCCTGGACCCAGTTCGTCGTCGCGATCCTCGCGATGGCCGGACTGGTCCTCGTCATCTCCCAGCCGCACGAGCTCGACCCGGGTCGACCCTTCGAATCGATCGCGGCTCTCTTCGGATCCGCCGTGCTGGTCGTCTTGCCGGTCACCATCGCGATGGGCATCGCGTTCCCGACATCCTCCGAGCTTCTCCGCGATGAACGCCATCGAGCCGGATCCGCTGCTGGCTGGCTTCTCGCTGCGAACACCGTCGGTGCGATCCTCGGCAGTCTCGTGATCCCGTTCGTGCTGATGCCGACGATCGGCTCCCCAGCCATCATCGTCGGGCTCGTCTTCGCGAACATCGCGATGGGCATCTTCCTTGCCGCGCGGTCACGCCCGATCTCACGGCCAGCGATGGCGGCCGGGGTAGCCATCGCGGTCGTCGTCGCCGTCGTCGCAGCGACACCAGGCAGGGTCGTCCAGCCGAACGAGGCGCTGATCGCGGCGAAGGGCTGGACGTTGTTCGAGTCCCGTGAGGACGAGATCGCGTCAGTGCAGGCGGGCCAGAAGTCCGTCACGGCAGAGCTGTGGGTCGGCGGCACGTCCATGACGCTGCTGACGGTCGACGCCAAGTTGATGCCGATCCTGCCGCTGATCGCCCGGCCCGAGTCCCAGCGTGCGCTGGTCGTCGCCTTCGGGATGGGGACTGCGTTTCGCTCCGCGTTGATCGCCGGGCTACGGGCCGACGCTGTCGAGCTCGTGCCGTCGGTACCCAAGATGTTCGGGCACTACTACGCCGATGCGGACGCGGTGCTCGCGGATCCGCGCGGCAAGGTGATCGTGGCCGATGGCCGCAATCACCTAGAGCTCTCTCCGGAGCGGTTCGACATCATCGTCACTGATCCCCCACCGCCGATCCAGAGCTCCGGCGTTTCGGTCATCTCGTCACGTGAGTACTACGAGCAGGGCAAGGCTCATCTCACCGACGGCGGCGTGATGATGCAGTGGACGCCGTTCGGGACGACCGAGTCCGACCTGAAGGAGCACGTCCGAACGTTCGCCTCGGTCTTCGAACACGTCACGATGGTCCGCGGTCCGGGCGGCTACGGCTTCTACATGCTCGGCTCCGACCAGCCGATCGACCTCGCTCCCGAGCGGATCCGCCAGATCCTCGAACGGCCGGGGATCCTCGAGGACATCTCGAGTGCCTTCGACTCGCCGGCGTCGACGGTCGACGACTGGATCTCCGTGATCGAAGGTCAGACCTGGATGGCGGACGACGCGGTGCGGAGCTATGCCGGCGACGGGCCACTCATCACCGACGACCAGCCACGACCCGAATACTTCCTGCTCCGCGGTCTCGCCGAGATGCTCCGCCGATGACCCCTTCTTCTCACTTGCATCGGCGGCGCAGTCCCCGAGGATGACGGTCGTCCCCCGACCGGAGGCCTCATGACCACCCGCACGCTGGCTGTCGCACGCCCGATCCTCGGCACGACGTTGCCGTTCGCGTTGCCGATCGGGTTGTCCGCGTTCCTGCTGTTCAGCGTGGAGCCGCTCATCGGCCGCCTCGTCCTGCCCGTCTTCGGCGGGACGCCGGCCGTCTGGGCCACGGTCCTGTTCTTCTTCCAGGCCGTCCTGCTCCTTGGCTACCTCTACGGCCACGTATCGGTGACGCGACTCGGACGCTGGGGCCCACCACTGCACCTCGTCCTCGCTGGCCTGGCGATCGTCGCCCTCCTCGTCGCGCCATCGCATGTGGCGACGCTGCGTGACGCCGCGGTCGCTCCTGTGGTCGACCTCATCCGGATCCTGCTCGTCCTGATCGGGCTCCCGGCCCTTGTCCTGACGACCACCACACCCCTCGTCAGTGGCTGGTTCGAGGCGGCCCGCGCGGGCGATGACGCGGGCGACGGCTACTGGCTCTACGCGCTCAGCAACGCGGGATCGCTCCTCGCGTTGCTCGCGTACCCCTTGATCATCGAACCGCGCCTATCACTGACAACCCAGCGCGGCCTGTGGACCGTTGGCTACGTCGCGCTTGTCGCATTGCTCGCGCTTGCCGGAACCCGCGCTCTCCCGGCCCTGCGGGATCGGGTCACCGCGCGGCTCGCTGCGGTTGAAGCGACGTCCGATGAGCGCATCGACTGGCGAAGGCGGACGCGCTGGCTCCTTCTCGCGGCCGTGCCGTCGGGGCTGCTCTCCGCGGTGACGACGTTCATCGCAACGGACCTCGTATCCGCGCCGTTGCTGTGGGTCGCGCCGCTCGCCATCTACCTCCTGTCAATCATCGTTGCGTTCTCGCCGCGCGGGAAGCGGTGGGTTTACTGGGCAGTTATCGCCGCCCCGGCGATGGTCACGATCCTCTGGGTCCCGTATGGCTCCGCTGGCGGGTGGCCCGTCCTCGCCGTCCTCGTGATGGAGCTTGCCGCGTTCTCCGTGGTGGCGATCGCGCTGCATGGCAAGCTCGCGCATGACCGACCAGCACCGTCCCACCTGACCGAGTTCTACCTGGTGATCTCGCTCGGGGGCGCCCTCGCCAGTGCCTTCGTGGCGATCGTCGCGCCGACGGTCTTCCCGGGCGTCTGGGAGCTGCCGATCCTGCTCGTCGTCGCCCTCGTCGGCCTCGCGTTGGTCACGCCCGCCCCGCGACGCGTCAAAGCCAAGGGCCTCGACTTCAGCCCGTTCACCCACGGTTCGAGGCAGCGCCTGATCCCGTATGCGGTGCTGGGTGGGCTACTCGTCGGCGCCCTTGTCGCGACCCATGCGCTCGCGACCGAGGCCGGCATCCGATGGCTCCTCGTCGGTGGCCTTCTGCTCCTCGTCGGCGGTCGCCCCTGGTTCCTCGCCATCGCGACCGCCTTCGTCCTGGTGCTGGCGACCTTCGTCCTTCAGCCACCCGCCGAATTCCGTGACCGTAGCTTCTTCGGCGTCACGCAGGTCATGTACTCGCCCACGGGCGACTTGAAGCTGCTGATGAATGGGACGACCGTGCACGGATCCCAGTCGACGAATCCCGCGAAGCGAGACACGCCGCAGAGCTACTACGTGCGAAGCGGACCCGTCGGCGACGTCTTCAGCATCCTCACGGCGGCGGATCGCCCGCATAAGGTCGGCGTCATCGGTCTGGGCGGCGGCGCGCTCGCGACCTACGTCGACAAAGAGACGTCGATGACATTCTTCGAGATCGATCCTGTCGTGATCCAGGTCGCCTCGGATCCGAAGTACTTCACGTACCTCGCCGACGCGCCGATCCATCCGGCCGTCGTCGAAGGCGACGCTCGACTGTCACTCGCGGACCAGCCGGACGGCCGCTTCGACATGCTCGTGATGGACGCGTTCTCGTCCGACTCGATCCCGGTCCATCTGCTGACGGCGGAGGCGATCAAGGATGAGGTCAGGACGCTGAACCCGACCGGCATGATCGTCTTCCACGTTTCCAATCGCTATTACGACCTGGCGCCACCGATCGCTGCGGCAGTACACGAGCTGGGACTCACGATCCTCGGCAAAGAACACACGCCGGGGGCGGTCCACGAGCCGGGCGAGACCCCGTCCAAGTGGCTGGCCGCTTCGTCCGACCCCGCGACGCTCGACGCGCTTCGAGGGAAGGGATGGCATGACGTCAGGGCGGCCGATCACCCCTTCCGGGACGACTATTCCGACCTGTTGCGGTACCTCCAGCTCGGTTCCTGAGGCCGGTCGGTCGAACCTGCGAACGTCCGCAGGTTGCGTCCGCAACCACATCCGCGACCCGATGCTATCCTCGCGGCGATGACCGCTCCCACGCTCGACGCGGAGCCCGCCTGTCCCGGGCCCGTCCTGGGCCTCCCCACCATCGACGACACGATGATCCCGGCCTTGCGTGCCGAGCGCCGATCATTCGACGCGATCCCCCGCGAGACGTGGGACCGGCTTGGTGCGCGTAACCCGTGGTCGACGCCATTTTCGGCGTGGGCGTTCCACCGCGCGTGGTGGGATGCGTACGGCGACAACGCGCACGACGAGACGCTCGTCGTATGCCGCGACGGGGCCGGCGACGAGCCGGTCGCGATCGTTCCGTTGATGCATCGGCATGAGGTCGAGCCGACCGACGCAGCCACGCGTACGACGATGCGGCACGCCGATGGCGGCGGCCTCACGGCCGTCGCGCCGAGCGCGAAGGCGATCCTGTTCGGCGCTTCGTATCACTCCGACTACGCCACGATCCTCGGTGATCCGGCCATGCTGCCGGCCGTCGCGCGGTCCGTCGCCGACTACGTCGCCGCACCCGTGGGTGAGGCGTGGGATGTCGTCGACCTGCGGCGGCTCCGGTGTCAGGACCCGACGGGGGGCCAGCTCGCCATCGCCCTTCGGGAGCGGGGACTCGGCGATCTCACGGTCGAACGCGAGGACGTGTGTCCGGTCGTGACCTTCCCGGAGGGCGTTGACATCGAGACGTTCCTCTCGACCCTCGGCAAGAAGGAACGCCACGAGATCCGGCGCAAGGTCCGCCGAGCGGAGGCCGTCGGCGAGGTCCGATTGACCGACTCGACCGACCCGCAGGCTGACCTCGAGCTGTTCATCGACCTGCACCAGAAGCGCTGGGGTGCGATGGGCCTGTTCCCGCCGACACGCGGCGGCGAGCAGAGTCGCGTCCTGGTCCGCCGCCTCTTCGAGCTGTTCGGTCCGGACGGCCCGTTCAAGCTGACCATCCTCTCGGTCGGTGACCGCCGGATCGGGGCCGGTCTCCATTTCGAGACCGGGACGGACCTCCTCTACTACAACGCCGGCATCGACCCCGACGCCCGCGACCTGTCACCGGGCGTGCTCATGATCCACGCCTATGTGGCTCGGGCACTCGAGCGCGGCCTCCGCCGGATGGATTTCCTGCGCGGCGACGAGTCGTACAAGTACGAGTGGGGCGCCGTGGACGAGCCGATCCAGCGCCTCTTGCTGCGGCGGGTGCGGTCATGAGCACGCACCTCCGGCACGACCCGTGCCTCGAGACGGTGCCTCGACCGACGGTCATCTCCGGCGAACGCATCCGCGTCGTCGAGCTGCTCGCCACCGGGAGCAGTGGCGGCGCCCAGGAACACGTGTTCGGGCTCGTCAGCCGGATGGACCACAGCCGTTTCGATGTCTCGGTCGTATCGCTGTCGCCGGGGAGTGCCGTCCGCAAGCTGGAGCGCGCGGGCTTCGACGTGCTCGTCATCGATGAGCACGACGACGCGATCGCCACGGGCGCGCTCGCGGCGCACCTCGTCGACGTTCGCCCGGACGTCATCCACAACCACATGTACCGCGCCGAGCTCGTCGGCACCCGCGCCGCCATCGCGCTCGGTGAGGTCGGGCACCGCCGGCCCTACATCGTGTCGACGGTCCATTCGAGCCGCGTCCGGTCCGAGGAAGACCGCGAGATGCTGCGGGTCCTGACGCCGCAGATGGATCAGCTCATCGCGGTCTCCCGCATGATCGAGGACAAGCTCGTGTCGGAAGGGCGCACGAGCGCGCCGATCACCAGGATCTACAACGGCGTCGACCTGTCCCGGTACGAACGCATCGAAGCCTGTTGCACGCTCCCCGAGGAGTACGGGATGGAGCCGGGTTCGCAGATCGTCGGGGTCGTCGCGAGGCTTGAACCCGAGAAGGGTCACCCGACGCTCCTTGAGGCGTGGCCGCTCGTCCTGCGGGCCGCCCCCGACGCCTACCTGCTCATCGTCGGCGAGGGCTCCCGACGCGAGGCCCTGGAAGCGCAGACGCGCGATCTGCGGATCGCCCATCGCGTGGTGTTCACTGGTCGGCGCGACGATGTGCCGGCCGTGACCGCCGCCCTCGACGTCGCAGTCCTGCCCTCCTATCGCGAGGCGCAGGGTCTCTCGATCCTCGAGGCACTCGCACTGTCGCGCCCGGTCGTGGCATCGAACGTCGGCGGGATCCCCGAGATGATCACCGACGGCGTTGATGGCCTGCTCGTCCCGCCACATGACGCCGACGCACTCGCGACGGCGATCACACGGCTGCTGCGCGATCACCCGCTCGCCGACACCCTCGGACGTGCCGGGCACGACATGGTCCACGATCGCTTCTGCATCGATCTCATGGTCGAGTCGGTCCAGGCGATCTACGAGGAAGGCGCACGCTCCCTACGGCCCTCGAGAGTCCCCGAGGTCGCCGCCGCGGTCTAGGTCGTCGCCTTCGCCCAGCACTGGGTGGGACCATCGGGGTGGTGCGGTCTGACAACGGGCGGACATAGCATTCCGGCGTGTCGCTCCGCGCCCTGTGGTGGTTCCTCGCGATCTCGCTGCCGATCCTCGCGTCCCTGATCGCGAAGATCTCGACGGTCGATCTCGCCTACCAGCTCCGTGCCGGCGCCGAGATCCTGGCGACGGGCCGGATCCCGACGACCGATACGTGGACATTCACCATGGCCGGCCAGCCGTGGGTGGACCAGCAATGGGCAGCGCAGGTGATCCTCCGCGCGGTCGAGTCGGTCGGTGGCTGGGTCGGGCTCGCTGCCTCGCGCGCCGTGGTGGTCGGGGCGATCTTCGGCGGCACCTGTCTGATCGGGGTCCGTCGCGGTCTGGACGTGCGGACGGCCGCCGTCCTTTCGCTGCTTGCCTTCGTGGTCACGGCGCCAGCGCTCGCGCTCCGCCCACAACTCCTCGGGATGCTGTGCTTCGTCGCCGTCCTGCTGCTGGTCGTCGATCGACGCGCGCACCCAGGGCGTCTCTGGCTCGCGCCGGTCATCGTCGCGATCTGGGCGAACATCCATGGCTCGTTCTTCCTGGGGCCGCTCGTCATCGGTCTGGCATGGCTCGAGGACGTGCACGACCGGCAACCGGGCGCGATCCGGACGCTGGCCGTGACAGTCGTCACGGCGCTGGCAGCGTGCCTGACGCCGAGCGGTCCGCTGGTCTGGCTCTACGCCGCCGGACTCACCTCGAATGCCTCCGTCACGGCGCGGGTGACCGAATGGCAGCCGACGTCCATCCGCGACGTGCCGGGCCTGCTGTTCTTCGCATCGGCGCTCGCGATCGTCACCTTGATCGCCCGTTCCGGACGACGCGTGCCGTGGCCGACACTCGCTTGGCTCGGCGTCTTCTTCGTGATCGGCGTATACGCGCAGCGTGGCGTCGCATGGTGGCCGATCGCGGCCGTCACCGCGATCGCCGGGACCCTCGTGCCGGCATTCCCCGCGAGGACGAGGGTCGAGACCCAGACGATGCGTAGGCTCAACGCCTTGGTCGCGGGTGTCCTCGTGCTCGCGATGTTCCTCGCCCTTCCGGCCGATCGCCCGGCGGTCCCCGGCGCGATCGTTCCGGCGGACTCCGTCGCTCCAGCTCCGGCAGGGATCACCGCGAGCCTGCGCGACCTGGCCGATCCGGGTGCCCACGTCCTTAACCCCCAGACCTGGGGATCGTGGTTCGAGTACGCGTTGCCACAGCTCGAGGTGGCAGTCGACTCACGTATCGAGATGTTCAAGCCGCAGGTCTGGGATACCTACGAAACGATCGTCTCAGGACAGGACGGCTGGGAGCGGCGGATGGCCGAATGGGGCGTGACACAGGTCGTCGTCGACGCCGACCAGACGGCGTTCCGCGACAGGCTCGTCAGCGCCGGCTGGGAGGTCGCGTACGAGGATGACGACGGGGCGTTGCTGATCCCGCGTTCGTGAGGGTCCTGAGCCAGGACTAGCGCGCTACCGCGGAGACTTCACTCGAGTTCGGTCCCACGCCGACGGAGTTCACCGCCCGGATGACGTAGAAGTACGTCGTGCCGCGCTTGGACGATGTGTCGCGGTATGTAAGGGTCGTCCCGCTCACGCTGGTCAGCAAGGTCTCGGTGCCCGAGGTGGTCGACCGGTAGATCCGATACTGCGTGATCGCGCTGCCGCCGTTCGACGTTGGTGCTTGCCATGCAAGGTTGATGCCCTTGGTGCTGTTCGTCGTCGCTGTGACATTTCGCGGTGTGCCGGGCACGGTGGCCGGGGCGCTCAGGCTGGCCGAGCGCTCGGTCGAGCGGTTGCCCTCGCCGATCGCGTTGAGCGCGCTGACCGCGTAGTAGTAGGTCTGCCCGTTGGTCAGGCCGGTGTCGGTGAAGGTCGTCCCGG
>DATNFQ010000304.1:0-7386 GCA_035606295.1 Patescibacteria group bacterium | reverse complement strand
GCTACCGGCGCCATCTCCGCAGCGACGCTCGGCTCAGCTGCCGGGGCCGGCTCGGATCCGATGGATGGCGCGGACGTCACGTCGACCGTCTCGGCGGGGGGCTCGCTCTCAGGCGCCCGTGTCGTCGCGGCCGCCGCCGCTGCCATGAGCGGCGGATCCTCCGTGGGCGGTAGCCGGAACGAATCGACCCCGGAAGAGCTGGTGCTCGCGAAGGCCGCCACCGCCGAACGATCCCGCGCGGCGTCCAAGGCGACCGCCGCGATCGCCGCGTCCGGCATGGGTTCCCGTGCGACCTCGGCAACCGTCGCGGTCGTCGACACCTCCGTCGTCGCCACGGCAGGCGTCTCCATCGCGGCGAGCTGAAGCCGACGACGCTCTGCGACCCGGCCCTCGACCCACCAGATCAGGACAACGAGGCAGACCGCCCCGACGACACTCAGCCCGAGGCCGATCCCGGCGATCGTAACGAGGGTGTCCCGGTTGTCCGTGAAGAAGCTGAGGATCCGGGGAACCAGGTACCCACCGAAGACCGATATCCACGCCGCGAAGACGAGCGCCTCCCCTCGGGTCATCGTCTCGTCGCCGCCGATCTTCGGCTGGAGACGCCGAGCGACGTCACGCACGATCGCCGGGACGCGCCACAGGTTGAGGATCGGGATGAAGTTCTCGACGAAGGCCATCATCCCGTTCGCCGCGGGATAACCGAGACCCAGCGCGGGCATCGAGGTCACCGTGCGGCTCAGCCAGAGCGCCCACGCGATGAGTGCGAGGAGCGCGATGCCGATCGCGACGATGATGATCGAGCCGACGTAGGCGTAGTCCTCGGCGGTCGCGATCCCCCTCTCCTGGTAGTCGACGAGCTGGCGCCCGAGGCTGAACTGGACGATCGACATGACCGCGACTGCAAGGATCAGGATCGACGCGAGGACCGCGGCCCACCGCGAACCCTTGAATGCGGGCAGCTCGATCGTCCGCAGTGGACCGTGCGACGAGGGATCGATGGACTCAGGGTCGACGGCCGCGCGATCCCGCGGGGTCCGGCAGTTGTAGCACTGCCGGGCGCCGGCGTTGTTGATCGAGCGGCAGTCGCCGCAGACCCAAAAGTCTCCCGCGAGGGTGCTCACATCAGTGCTCGGTCGTCCCCGTGAAGGTCCACGCCTCCAATCGGATGGCAGGGACCACGACCCCCCCTAGGAACCCCCTTAGCGTCCTCCGTTCCCGGGCGACTCCGACTGTACACGCAAGGGCGTCGAGATACGACTGGGTGAATCGCAGATTCTTCACCGGCCCGACGATCCGGCCGCCCTCCACGAGGAAGGTGCCGTCGCGCGTCATCCCCGTGATGATCGCGAGCTTCGGGTGGACCGGGTTCGTGTAGTGGAACCGCGTCACGAGCAGACCGCGGTCGAGACCGCCGATCAGGTCGTCGCGCGACTGGTCGCCGGCCGCCATCACCATGTTCAGCGGGAAGGGTCCCCACGGGTTCGGTGCAGGAAGCCCATGGCCCGTGGACGCCACGTCGTCTCGGGCCGCGGTCTGTGAGTCGTAGACGACGCCTCGGCAGATCCCGCGATCGAGCAGGTCGACGCGTCGCTTCGCGACGCCTTCGTAGTCGAAGCCCATCGGGATGCCCGCCGGATCCTGCCCGTCATCGATGATCGTCACGAGGTCGCTGCCGATACGCTTACCGATCTCGACGAAGCTGCGCTCCTCCTGCACGGCAAGGGCCGAGAAGCCGAGGTACCCGAGCATGTCGAGGAGGTCGACGACGGCGTACTCCTCAAGCACGACCGGATAGTCGCCCGCATCCAGCGACACGGCATTGGCGGTCGCCCGCGCCTTCCCGGCGGCTTCTCGGCCGATCGCGGTCGCATCGATGGCGTCCACGTCGACGGCTGCCTGCTCGGCGTACCCGCTGCCACCATCCGGGCCCATCGACACGGTGAGGAGTTGCGCGATCGTCCGGGTGCCGCCGACCCGAACACCGAGCGAATTGGCGACCGCCGCTGTCTCCGTACCCGATGAGAAGGATCCATAGGCGGTAACGCCCGCGTCATCGGCCGCCGAGATCACCTGGCGGACGGCGTCGGCACGGAGTTCAGGGGATGCGGCGGCGGTCGACTGGGCGAAACCCGCGGCAACGGGCGCCGCGGGCGTCGGGCCGGGCAACCCGGCCCAGTCCTCGAGCTCCTCGACGACGCGAGCGATCGCGGTCGCATTCTCGGCCAGCCGGCGAAGACCCTCGGCGTCGGTCCGTCCCGACGAAGCGACGCCGACCCGCTTACCGATCGCGACGCGGAGGTTCACGGTCACGTCGATCTCGGCGACGTTCTGGTGGATCTGGCTGTTCGCGAAGCGCGTCAGGGCCTCGTCCTCAGCGATGACGAGCGCCTCGGCCTCGGTCACGCCGCCCTGCATCGCCGCATCGAGGGCACGCTCGGCGAGGTCCAGCGCGTCCCGAGCTCGATCGTCGTTCACGCGCGGCCTACCACTTCCCGACTCCGACCTGGACGTCGCGGAACCGCGCTCCCGGGACGGCATGGCCGACATGGCCGGTCTGGCTCGGCTCGCCCTTGCCGCAGTTCGGCGTCCCGAGCATCACGTAGCTTCGTTCGTCCCCGACGGCATCGCAGGACCGCCAGAACTCGTAGGTGATGCCGGTGTACGTCGGGTTCTTGAAGAGACGGCCCTTCTTGCCGCCCTTGATCTCGTAGGCGACCTCGGTGGCGAACTGGAAGTTGAGCCGCCGGTCGTCGATGGACCACGATCGATTCGAGGCGAGATACAGCCCGTCGTCGGTGTCCGCCACGATGTCATCGAGACTCATGCCTGGTCTCGGCAACAGGTTGATGTTCGTCATGCGGATGAGCGGGATCCGGTTCCACCCGTCGGCGCGCATCGCGCCGCTGCTCGATCGCCCGATCCGCGGCGCCGTCTCGCGGCTGCTGAGGTAGCCGGCGAAGATCCCGTCCTGGACGAGTGGCACGGCCTGGGCGGCCACACCCTCGTCGTCCCAGCCGAACGTGCCCATCCCCCCGGACGCGGTCGCGTCGGCCACGATCGTCACGAGCTCCGATCCGTAGCGGAATCCCGAACCGAGCTTGTCGGTCGTCAGGAAGCTGGTCCCGGCGTACGAGGCCTCGGTCCCGAACACGCGATCGAGCTCGGTCGGGTGGCCACAGCTCTCGTGGACCTGGAGATAGAGCTGCGATGGGTCGAGGATGATCGTGAACCGGCCGCTCGGGCACTGCGGCGCGGTCAGCAGCTCCACCGCCTCGTCTGCCAGGGGCTCGGCCCGCGCGGCGAGATCGAGGCTCCGGATGTACTCGTAGCCGGCGGCCTGCCATCCGCCACCAGAGTCCGGGTAGGACCGACGCTGGTGCTCATCCCCCTCGACCGCGTTGGCCTCGACCGCAGAACCGACATGGGTGATGGTCTGCTCCGTGAACGACCCATCCGTCGCGGCGAACGTCTTCCACTCGCGCTGCGCTGCGTACATCGATTCGGTGAAGGCGATCCCCTTCACCGCGGAGGCCGCCTGGTCCGCCGCGAGTAGGTCCGCTATCTTCGTCTCGAGCGGGACGTCGAACGGATCCTCGTCGACCGGGGTCTCGTAGCGCCCGTACGCCGGTGGTCGGTCGTCGAGGACTGCCGGTTCGCGCAGCGCGGTCGCGCTGGCCCGTGCGATGCGCACGGCTTCACCCGCGACCCGATCCGCCTCGGTCCCGGTGAGGATGTGGCTGCTCGCGAAGCCCCAGGCACCGTCGACGAGGACACGGATCCCGAAGCCCTCGGTCTCGTTCGAGGCGACCCCTTCGACCCGACCCGTCTTGATCGCGATCGATTCCTCGTGCCGTCGCACGATCCGGACGTCCGCGTATCGGGCGCCCAGAGACGCGGCCGTATCGAGTGCGCGCTCGGTCAGGTCTCGCATGGGTCGGTCAGCCTACCAGCGGGTCGCTCGAACGACACTCGGGCGAGTGCCGTATCCCGCGGACCGTAGGGTGTCCACCCTCGACCGCTGCCGGCGACGCGCCGATAACAACAGCCGACGGGGAAAGTGAGGGCGGAAGGGCTGTGACCGAGGTCGGACCGACGACGCAACCACCGGTCGGCACGCGCGCCGACGTCCCACTGCCGCTTGGGTTGTGGGTCGTTGCGGCATTGCTCGTCGTCGGCGGCGTCGGCTTCCTCATGGCCGTGTTCGACATCGGACCGGCGTTCCTCGCGGGCGGCCTGGTCGGCATCAAGGACTCGCAGGCGGGCCAGGCGATCCTTGTGATCTCCGGGGTCGCGATGCTGCTGGCAGCGGTGGGGCTGCTGTTGCGGATCCAGTCGGCGTGGGGTCTGACGATGCTGATCGTCGGCCTCGGACTGGTCGTCAACCTTGTCGCGTATTTCAGCGGCGACCCGAACTTCCTGCGGATGGCGATCTTCGTCCTCATGGCGTTCTACCTGAACGGCCGACCGGTCCGCGAGGTCTTCGTCGGGATGGATGCCGGACGGCCGACACGATGACGCTCGCGATCGAGGACGACGTCGCGACCGACCTGCGGCTGCTGCGCGCCTACGAGCCGGTGGTCCGCTACAACCACGGGGAGCTGTTCTTCCCGACGAACGTCGAGGGCTACCTGCGGGAATGCGACCTCCTGGTCGGGTCGTCGGAACGCGACCGCGAGGTGATCGTCCCGGTCGGCGAGCTCACGCCAGAACGCCTCGCGACGGCGACCGCGCGCCCCGGCGAGACGCTCTATCTGCGGCTCGTCCAGCGTCCCATGGCGCCCCTCGATCTCGCCCGCTGGCGCAACCGTCCCGATCGGCAGGTGTTCCATGCGCCGGGCCGCCTGGCGAGGGTCGGGTTGTTCGCGCGCCTGGTCGACGCGGCCTTCTCGGCCTCCCTGCTGCTGCGAGGAACGGTGCCAGGCGGCACGGCGGCGGCGGCCCAGGTGAAATACGCCCGCGCCCGCGAGGACGACCAGCGACTCGTGTACTACGGGCGCGTCGTGCGGTCCGGCGGCTGGATCGTGCTCCAGTACCTCTACTTCTACTTCATGAACGACTACCGCTCGACGTTCCACGGGGCGAACGACCACGAGGCGGACTGGGAGCAGGTCTTCGTCTATCTGGACGACGCGCCCGATGGGCCACGGCCCGTTTGGATCGCCGCTGCAGCGCACGACTTCGTCGGCGACGAGTTGCGGCGACGTTGGGACGACCCAACGCTCGAGACGGTCGGCGACCACCCCGTCGTGTATGCCGGCGCCGGTTCCCACGCCTCCTATTTCGAACAGGGGGAGTACGTCACCGAGATCCCGCTGCCTGGGATGCGCGGCGTTCGTGGCCTGCTCGAGGCTCTCCGCGCGTTCTGGCGTGAGTCGCTTCGACAGCCCGACCCCGGAGACCTCGCTTCGGCCCTTTCGCGTGCACTGAGCGTGCCGTTCGTCGACTACGCCCGTGGTGACGGGAGCAGCGTCGGCCACGGGACCGATTCGAGCTGGGCGCCCGTACTCATCGACGACGACACGCCGTGGGTCGATGGCTATCGCGGGCTCTTCGGGCTTGATACGTACGACCGCTTCGGCGGCGAACGCGCGCCCGCCGGTCCGAAGTACGGCCGGACCGGCGCGGTCCGGATGTCGTGGAACGATCCACTGGGTTTCGCCGGGGTCGACAAGGTCGCGCCGCCGTCGCGTCAACCGGACGAGCTGCGGGGTCGGATCCGTGATCGTGAGGCGAAACTCAGCGAGCTCGACGATGCGATCGAGCGGCGATCCGCTGAGCTACCGGGCCTCGACCTCGAGACCCGGAGCCTCGCCGCCGACGGGGCGATGGCGCCACTCCACAAGGCACGGGCAGCCGAGCTCGAGACCGACGTCGCGGAGCTGGAGGGGCAACGCCGCGAGCGGGCCGGTGTCGCCGACGCGCTCGTCGCGCTTCGCCGGGAGCTGGGCCGGGTCGAGGCGGGCGATCTCGGCGACCCACGCGCGCATCTGCGCCACCCGCACAGCCCGGTGCCCGCCGCCGACGTCCAGTACGGTCGGATCGTCGAGTTCTGGTCCGCCCTCAGCGTCGGCCTCTTGCTGCTGGCGATCGTGGCGCTTGTGTCGCTCCGGCTTGCCCCGTGGTGGGTCGCGCTCGGCCTGGCGCTCGCCGGCTACGCGGTGCTCGAGGCTGCCTTCCGGCGACGGCTGACGCTGCTCACACTCCGTGCCGAGCTGGTCCTCGCGATGGTCAGCGCAGCCATCCTCGTCTGGGAGGGGCTGTTCCTGATCGTCATCGCCGCGGTCGCCGGCTTGGCACTCATCGTCGTCCTCGACAACGTCCGCGAGCTGCGTTGGGGCTCGGCTGGTTCCGATGCGGCATCCGCGCCACCGGCGGTGGCCACGACGAACGCCGCCGGTTCAGAGACCGGAGATCTGGATGGCTGACCAGGCCTGACCGGTCAGGACGACGCCGAAGCCAAGGACGACGACTGAGGCGACGAGCGGGATCGCCTCGCGGAAGCGCCCGAAACCGATGCCGCCCTGTACCCGGTCGACGCGATCCCGTGCGGTAACGAGGACGAGACCGACCCCGCTCATCACGGCCGCCATACCGAGACCGAAGGCGACCACGAGGATGAGGCCGAACGCGGGCCGCCCCGCGGCGATGGCACCGAGCAGGATCAGCAGTGCGCTGGTCGACGGGATGAGCCCACCTGCGAGGCCGAGGACGAAGAGGCTGCGCCAGGTGATGCTGGACGCCGTCGCGTGCGGATGGCGGTGGGGGTGCGGATGCGCGCCGGCATCGTGCGGATGGGCGTGGTCGAGGTCGTGCGCATGATCGTGCGAATGGCTGTGCCCGGGGTCATGGTCGTGACCGTGGTCGTGGCCGTGACCCGAGGTCGTGGCGCTTCGACGTCGTCGGACCTCGCCGAGGAGCATCCATCCGCCGATGGCGACGATCGAGACCGCCGCCACGAGTGGGGCGCCTCGGACGATGACGTCCGGGGCGACGACATCGGTCGCGGCGAGGACAACGGCCGCCAGCACCAGGATCCCCACCGTGTGCGAAACGCTTACTGCGGCCCCCAGACCGATCGCATGACGCGCCGAGCCGCGCGTCCCGACGAGGTACGCGGCCATCAACGTCTTGCCGTGACCGGGCGTCAGGGCATGGCCAGCGCCGAGGACGGCCGCGGCGACCAGCGATAGCAGGACGACGATCGGGGTGAGATCGGCCTGGCGGAAGATGTCGGGCAGGTCGGTGGCCGCGACCCCACCCGGGACGACGGCCGCGGCCGAGGCCGACGCGACCGCCTGCGCCGGTGATGGGACGTCGGCGGCGGGAGGCGAGGCCGCCCCCGGCGCGGCGGGATCGACCGTGACGATCGGTTTCGCATCGGGG
>DATNFQ010000303.1:0-7134 GCA_035606295.1 Patescibacteria group bacterium | reverse complement strand
GCGGGACGGTCCTGTTCGAGGCCCCGGGTCGCGTGGCCGCGACGCTCCGCGACCTGGCGGTGGCGTGCGGCGACGAGCGCACGGGTGCCGTCGCACGCGAGCTGACCAAGCTCCATGAGCAGATCGAGCGCGGCACGCTCGGCTCGCTGGCGGCCGCCGTCGTGGAGGGCCGGATCCCGTCCCGTGGCGAGTTCGTGCTCGTCGTGGGGATGGGCGAAGCGACACCCACGACAGGGAACGCCCGAGATCTGGTCGCAGCCCGAGGGGCCGTCGAACGACTCGTCGGCGAGGGTGTCGCTCGCGGGGAGGCGGCACGACGCGTGGCCGCGGACACCGGTCTGCCACGGCGACGGTTGTACGGCGCGGGCCAGGACCAGGGCGAAGGCGCCTAGCCCGCCGGTCCGTCCCGTCCCGCCGCTTCGTCGATCGCGGCCCGGCCGCCGCGTCGCGGCACGAGCGCTGTGGCACGCTACAGCGGCGGGGTCGCCGATCGGGTCGTGACGGTCGTCGCGACAGGCAAGGAGTGCGCGACATGGGCTTCAGCTGGGGCCGGTTCGATACGAGGACCCTCGTCCTCATGCCGATCGCGATCGCGATCAACATCGTCCTCGGCCAGACCATCGCGTCGGTACTCAAGATCCCGATCTACCTCGACTCGATCGGGACGGTGCTCGTCGGCGTGCTGGCGGGTCCGATCCCGGGTCTCGCGACCGGCCTCCTATCGAACCTCCTGTGGACGTACGTGGTGCCGCCACCCTTCCACAACGACTTCGCCGCGCCGTTCGCGATCACGGCGTCGTTCATCGGCTTCTACTCGGGCCTCGTCACACAGTGGGGCTTCATGCGCAGCCGCCCGGATGCCGACTGGGGCCGCGTGATCCTTGCGGCGATCGTGGTCCTGCTCGTCATCGGGGCGATCGGGTTCTACGGGTTCATCCCGTTCTACGCCGGAGCCGATTTCACGTTCTTCAACCCGGCCACGCAGGCCGACACGCTGTTCACGATCCTCGCCTACGTCATCGCGATCCTGATCATCGGGTCGATCCTCGGACTCATCGCCCTCCTCGTCATCCGCCGCGACATCGGCGTCGCGTTCGTGGCGATCGCCGGGCTCGTCTGCGGGATCCTCTCGGCGATCATCTCGGCACCGATCGCGGCCGGGGTCTTTGGCGGCGTCACGGGCTCGGGGACGGATCTCCTCGTCGCCGCCTTCCAGAAGGCCGGCTCGGATCTGCAGACCGCGGTCCTGCAGCAGGGGTTGCTGTCCGATCCGATCGACAAGACGGCGACATTCTTCGTCGTGTTCGTCCTGTTGCAGACGTTGTCGCGCAGGTTCATCGCCCGCTTCCCGCAAGGTGAGAAGGCGGTCAGCCTGGAGGGGGCGTAGCCCGCGCGGCGTCGGTCTGGGCCGACCTGGCCGACGATCTCGATCCAGTCGATGCACCCTTCATCGCCCGGCTGGTCCCGCCCACGCCGAGCGCCTATCACCGGCTCAATCCGCTGACCAAGGCGGTCATCGCGACCGTCGGCTCGATCGGAGCGTTCGTGCTCGGCGGGTACGTGGGTCCGATCGCGATCGGCGTCGCGATGCTGCTCGGAGCGCGGGCCGCCGGTGTCGCCCGTGCGCTCCTTCGCGCGAGTCTTCTGCTGAGTCTCCCGATCGCGGTCTCGGTCGTGCTCGTGAGTGTCTTCACGCGACCCGGCTCGACGGTCCTGTTCACGATCGGGCCGTTCGATGCGACCCTCGAGGGCGTCGATTTCGCCGCCCAGACGCTCGTCCGGCTCCTTGCGATCTCGCTCTCGATCGGCCTGTTCCTCCTGACGACCGAGGCACGCGCGTTCGTCTTTGATCTCGAGCGCCGCGGCGTTCCGCCGCGTTTCACGTTCGTGGCCCTCGCGACGATCGAGGCGGTCCCGACGCTGGTCGAGCGAGCTGCGACGATCGCCGAGAGCCAGCGGGCCCGCGGACTCGACACCGAAGGAGGCGTCCGAGCCCGGGTCCGTGGCGTCCTTCCGCTGGTCGGGCCGGCGGTCATAACTTCGCTGACCGATGTCGAGGAGCGGAGCCTCGCGCTCGAGTCGCGCGCGTTCAGCCGTCCAGGTCGTCGGCACCTCCTGTGGTCCATGCCGGACTCCGGTCGCGAGCGCCTGCTACGGGCCGTTCTCGTCCTCGTGCTCCTCGGCGCGGTGGTCCTTCGCGTCGCGGGTGTCCCGCTCCCGGTCGTCGGCTGATGCTCCGACTCGCTGGCGTCAGCTACCGCTATCCCGGGTTTGCGACGCCTGCTCTCCGCGAGGTGACGTTGGAGCTCCGGCCCGGCGAGATCGTGGGTGTCGTCGGTGCCAATGAGTCGGGCAAATCGACGCTCTGCCTCGTCGCCTCGGGACTCGCGCCGGGTTCCATCGGTGGCGAGCTGACGACGGGCAGCGTCGAGATCGATGACCGCCCGACAGCGGGGCGGCCGCTCCATGAGCTCGCCACGCAGGTCGGGATCGGATTCCAGAACCCAGCGACGCAACTGTCGGGCGTTGCCGGCTCGGTCTTCGAGGAGGTCGCCCTGGGGCCGATGGACCTTGGACTGCCCGCTCGCGAGACCGTCGAGCGGACCAAGGCGGCGCTCGCCACGCTCGGGATCGAGGAGCTCGCCGAACGTGCGCCGCGGCGGCTCTCGGGTGGTCAGGGGCAACTCGTGGTGCTCGCTGCGCTCCTGGCCATGAGGCCGCCGTACCTCGTCCTCGACGAACCGACAGCGCAGCTGGATCCCGAAGGGACACGGCTCGTCGGGGAGGCCCTCGGTCGCCTGGCGGCGACCGGGACCGGTCTCCTCATCGCCGAGCACAAGACCGACCTGCTCGCTGACGTATGCGACCGCGTCGTCGTGGTCGACGGCGGCCGGCTCGTCGCGGCGGGTGGCGTCACGGAGGTCCTCGCCGACCCGGCGATGGAGTCGTACGGCATCGAGCCGCCAAGCACGGTGCACCTGGAGCGTGCGCTCGCGGAGCGTGGCCTGGATCCCGAGGTCGTGCGCGGATGACGCGGCTGGCGCTCGAGCAGGTCGGTTTCGTGTACCCGGATGGGACACGTGCGCTCGACGCGGTCGATCTCGTGGTGGAGCCCGGGGCTTCCGTCGCGCTGATCGGCCAGAACGGGAGTGGCAAGTCCACACTCGTGCGCCACCTCAACGGGCTGCTTCGCCCGACCGAGGGGCGCGTCCTCCACGACGGCGTCGACACTGCCGAGCGCCGAACGGCGGCGATGGCCTCGGTCGTCGGGGTCGCGTTCCAGGACCCGGGACGCCAGATCTTCTCGCGACGGATACGGGATGAGGTCGCATTCGGGCCGCGGATCCTCGGTCACTCGAAGGAACGGGTCGTGGCGTCGGTCGCCGAGGCGCTGGAGCTCGTCGGACTTACCGATGTCGCCGATCAGAACCCGTACGACGTCGGCTACTCGCGTAGAAAGCTCCTCGCCCTGGCTTCCGTGGTCGCGATGGAGACACCGGTCGTGGTGCTCGACGAACCGACCACCGGGCAGGATGCCCGCGGTGTGCGGCGGGTAGCGACACTCGTCGAGACCCTGGTAACCGCCGGACGGACCGTGATCGCGGTGAGCCACGACATGCGGTTCGTCGCCGAGACGTTCGAGCGGGTCGTGGTCATGCAGCGCGGTCGGGTGGCGCTCGATGGGTCGGTCTCGGAGGTCTTCGCCGAGGCGGCGTGGCCGACGCTCGCTTCCTCGTTCATCGAGCCGCCCGTAGCGGCGAGGATCGGCGCGCGTCTCGGACTCGGGTCGACGCCGACGGAGCGTGCCTTCGTCGATGCCATGGCAGCGCGAGGCGGCTCGTAGCATGACCGGCATGCCCACGCCAAGGATCGTCGTCGTCGGCAGCACGATGATCGACCAGATCGCCTACGCGGACCGCTTGCCGGGCGACGGCGAGACGGTCGTCGGCACCAGCTACGCGACGGGATTCGGTGGGAAGGGTGCCAATCAGGCGGTGATGGCGGCACGCTTCGGCGCCGCGGTCGCGATGGTCAACACAGTCGGCGATGACGGCCACGGGACGGCGTACCTGGAGAGACTGGCCTCCGAGGGCATCGATACGACCTTCATGCGGCGCGTGCCCGGTTCGTCGGGCGTCGCGCCGATCTGGGTCGACGCACGTGGGACGAACCGGATCATCGTGGTCCCGGGCGCGAACGAGCACGTTCTTGCGGAGGTCGCGGCCGAGGCCGTCGAGACGTTCCGGCCCGATGTCGTCGTCAGCCAGTTCGAGATCCCCCAGGCCACGACGGCGGCGGGCTTCGAGGCTGGGCGGCGAATCGGGGCGATCACCGTGCTCAACCCTGCGCCGGCGGCGGCCGTTGCGCCGGAGCTGCTCGCGGTCACGGATTGGCTCGTCCCGAACGGGCCGGAGTTCGAGCTGATCTCTGCGGCTTCCCTCGGCGGGTCGCCGGACGATGAGCTCCGTACCATCCGTGCGCTCGGGGAGCGGCTGGCCGTCTCATTGGTCGTGACCCTCGGCGAGCGCGGCGCGCTGGTCGTGCCGCGTGGCGAGGCTGAAACCTGGGTTGCCGCACCCTGGGTCGACGCGATCGATACGACCGGCGCGGGTGACGCCTTTGTGGGTGCCTTCGCGGTCGGGCTCGCAAGTGGCTGGTCCCCGGTCGCGGCCGTCGGTCTCGCGTGCGCCGCTGCGGCCGATAGCGTCACGCGCCGCGGGACGCAGGCCTCGTACGCCGACCGGGCCGCTGCCGTCACCCTTCTGCAAGGGCACGCGCCTAGGATGCGACGATGACCGCCGACAGCTCGCCGGTCCCGCCGTCGGTCGGGCGCGGGCTGCCGGTCCTCGACAAGCTCTCCCTGACGAGCCGCATCGCGCTCATCGCGACGCTGCTCATGAGCGCGCTTGGGATCGTCCTCGACTTCGGCATACACGTCGACAAGAACGTCGTCTTCGTCGTCTCGGCCATCGCGATCCTCGGCCTCGCGTGGGTCGTCGGGCTCTCCACGGAGCGGTTGGGCTCGCTGACCGGGCCGAGGGTCGGCGGGATCCTCAACGCCACGTTCGGCAACATCGCCGAGCTGATCATCGCGTTCTTCGCGCTGCAGGCCGGTCTGATCGAGGTCGTGAAGGCATCACTGACCGGGTCGATCATCGGTAACCTGCTGCTCGTCCTTGGGGCGAGCATCCTCGTCGGCGGACTCCGCCACGGGATCCAGACGTTCAGCGCGCGGGTCGCGTCGTCCAACGCGTCGCTCCTGGTGCTCGCGGTGATCGGCCTGTTCGTGCCGGCCGTGTTCGCCTTCACCACGAACCCGGAGCAGGGGACGCTCACCGAGGAGTCGGTGCTCATCGCGTTCGTCTTGATCGCCGGGTATGTCCTGTCGCTGGTGTACCAGTTCACGAACCCCGACGAGACGCTCGGTGGCCACGGCGAGTCCGCCGGCCATGGTGGCCCCGCCTGGACGGTGCGCGTCGCGGTCATCGTACTGATCGTCGCGGCGGCGCTGCTCGCCGTGCTGTCCGAGATCCTGGTCGACTCGATCGAGACGTTCATCGAATCCTTCGGGCTCTCGGCGTTCTTCGTCGGAGTCGTCATCGTCCCGACGATCGGCAACCTCGCTGAACACCTCGTCGCGGTGCAGCTCGCTGCCAAGGACAAGATGGAGTTCGCGATGGCGGTGAGCTTCGGCTCGAGCCTCCAGGTCGCGCTATTCGTCGCGCCGGTCCTGGTGATCATCGGCGCCCTCCTCGGGCAGCCGATGGACCTCGTCTTCACGCCGCTCGAGGTCGCTGCCGTGGCGGCGGCCGTGGGCATCAGCGCCCTCATCGCGCTCGATGGCGAATCGAACTGGCTCGAGGGCGCTTTGCTCACGCTCGTCTACATCATCCTGGCCATCTCGTTCTTCGAGGTGAAGTAGGTCGCGACGTCAGGTTCGGTCAGGGCTGGACCCGCAGGACCTGGCCGGCGGTGCCGTCGCCCGCCCAGATCGAGTTCGCGCCGACCGCGACGAACCCGAAGCCATCGAGTGGTACACGGGCGAGGACATCGCCGGTCGTGAGGTCGATCCGGACCAGGGTCGAGCGCGTCGGTGGGCAGTTGGTCGGGCACGAGGCGCTCGTGACGGAGGCCCATGCCGAGCCGCCGGCGGCCGCGGCGAAGCGGACGATGCCGCCCGGGTTCAGCTTCTTGACCGCCAGGGTCTGGGGGTCGACGCGACCGAGGTACGGCCCTCCGCAACCGGCGCCGGGCATCAGGACAAAGCTCGTCCCCAGGGCGGGGATCCCGCACGGTTGGACGCCGACCGATCCGTCCACCGCGTTCGTCGACGGATCGATCCGAACGAGGGATCCGAGATTCGGCACGGCCACCCAGACATGGGCATCGTCTGCGGTCATCCCGCCCGGACCACCTTCGAAGAAGGGCGCGCCGAGCGGGATCGTGGCGACGATCGCGCCGCTGTCCGGGTCGATGCGTACGACCGACCCGGTCCCACCGTCGGGGGCGTGATGGTTCGCGACCCACACGGCTCCCGTCGTGGTCGTGACGCCGATGGGATCGAGCCCCCCACTCGAGAAGGAGCCCGTCACCGCGTTCGTAGCGGGGTCGATGCGCGAGACCGTCCCGTCATCGGGGTTCGTCACCCAGATCGCCCCGTTGCCACCTGCGATCTCGTGCCGGAAGCCGACGCCGACGGCGATCGTCGCCACGATCGAGGTCGTCGCCGGGTCGATCCGGGCGATCGCGTCGTCGCCTACCGACACCCACAGCGCGCCCGAGGCGAAGGTGCCGTCGAATCCGGGATCGAAGACAGGGTGACCGATCGCGACCCGGGCCTGGATCCGACCGGGGGACGCAGCAGCGGCCGTACCGCTGGTGATAAGGACGATGGCCATCGCGAGGCACGCCGAAACGAGGCGGATGTGGACCATGACGAACCTCCCTGCGATCCCCACCACCGTGGGGACATGCCCTTACTGGAACTGGACCGTGGCGAGGACCTGGTCAGCGGCGGCTACGAGCGCGTCCCAGCGCTGGGGCGAGCCGAACGTGAGGATCAGCAGCGTCCCGCCATCGACATCGACGGTCGACAGACGAAATCGCTGACCGATGCGGGGGATCGCGATCTGA
>DATNFQ010000302.1:0-10881 GCA_035606295.1 Patescibacteria group bacterium | reverse complement strand
CGCAAGGGCGAGATCGGCATCTTCAACCGCTCCCATTACGAGGAGGTCCTCGTCGTCCGTGTCCATCGACTCGTGCCCAAGTCGGTCTGGTCGAAGCGGTACGACCTGATCAACGCCTTCGAGCGCCATCTCGTCGAGACGGGGACGACGGTCGTGAAGTTCTTCCTCTTCATCGACAAGGACGAGCAACGCGCACGATTCCAGGCCCGCTACGACGATCCAGCGAAGCGCTGGAAGTTCTCGATGGGCGACCTGTCCGAGCGGAAGCTCTGGGACGACTACCAAGCGGCGTTCGACGACATGCTCGACAAGACATCGACCGATATCGCGCCGTGGTACCTCATCCCGGCGAACCACAAGTGGTTCCGGGACCTCGCGGTCTCGACGATCCTCGCCGACACCATCGACGACCTGAAGCCCGAGTACCCGCCGGTCGCCGCCGACGTTCCCAAGGACCTCGTGATCGACTGATCCGGCAGGCCCGGGTCCCCCGGCGGAGCGACGTCCCTAGGCGGTCGCCCCCGCGAGTGCCTGCTCCGCGGTGCGCCCGCCGCGCCCGAAGCGCAGGTACAGCACCGGCAGGATGAACAGGTTGAGCAGCGTCGAGGTGAGCAGGCCTCCGAGGATGACGATCGCCATCGGATGCTCGATCTCGGCGCCCGGCAGCTCGCCGGCGATGACAAGCGGGACCAGCGCGAGACCCGTCGCCAGCGCCGTCATGAGGATCGGCGAAAGCCGCTCCCGCGCGCCACGGATCACGAGCGCCGGTCCGAACTCCTCGCCCTCGAACCGCTCGAGGTGCTGGAAGTGGTTGATCATCATGATCCCGTTGCGGGCCGCGATCCCGAGCACCGTGAAGAAGCCGATCAGCGAGCCGAGCGACAGGACGCCGCCGCTCAGGTAAGCCGCCAGCACGCCACCGACCAGGGCGGACGGCAGGGCGAGGAACGCCATCAGCGCGAGGCGGGTGTTGGCGAACGACGCCTGCAGCAGCAGGAACACGCCGATGGCGGCGGCGATCGCGAACAGCAGCAGGTTGTTCTGGGCCGACTGGCGCTCGGCGAACTCACCGAGGAGCTCTGGGTGATAGCCCTGCGGGAAGTCGATCGTCTTGAGGGCTTCCTCGACGTCGTGGACCGTCGCGCCGAGGTCGCGCTCGTCGACGTTGGCACCGACCGTGATCAGGCGTGCGAGGTTCTCGTGCTTGATGTGGTTCGGCGTCGGGACGACCTGCACGCTGGCGATCGAGCTCAGCGGCACCGGTCCCTTGACGGGTGTGTCGATGGGCAGGTGCTTGATGGACTCGACGCTGTTGCGCGTGCCCTCTCCGGTCCAAACGTGGACGTCGTAGGCCTTGCCCGACTTGAAGATGTCGCCGACCTCCTCGCTCGACACGAGGGTCGCGGCAGCTCGCCGGACATCGCCCGGCTTGATCCCATCGGCCTGCGCTTCGGCGAGGTTGACCTCGACCTGGACCTGCGGCACGTCCGCCTGGAGCTCGGGATGGACGTCGACGATGCCGTCGATGTGGGTCAGCTTCGAGGCGACCTGTTCCTGGAGGGTGCGGAGCTCCGCGAGGTCCGAGCCGTAGATACGGACCGCGATCTGGTCGCTTGATCCGGTGAGGACCTCATCGATGCGCTCGTTGAGGTACGTCTCGACATTGTGGAACATGCCCGGATAGCTGTCGGCGACCGCTTCGACCTCCTCGAGCGTCTTGGCATAGTCCGCCTTCGGGTCGATGCTGATCCAGTTCTCGCCGAACTCGACGCCGGCGATCTCCTCGCCCTGGAGTGCCTGGCCGATATGGGATCCGAAGTTGCGGACGCCCGGGATGGCGCGCAGCTCGCGGCTGGCGGCCAGGATGATCCTGTCTTCCTCGGTCAGGGACGTGCCCGGGGTCGTGACGAAGTGCATCAGGAAGTCGCGTTCCTTGAATTCGGGGAACAGCGACTCCCCGAGCTGCGGGACGATCACTGCGCCGGCCAGCGCCACGGCTGCCACACCCGCGAAGGCGGGTCGGCGGAAGCGGAGCAGGCGGCTCAGGACGCCGGCATAGGCACGCTGCAGGCGGGCCGCGATCGGCGACTGACGGCTCTCGATGGCGGAGCCGCGCAGCAGGATCAGCGCCAATGCCGGGGTCACGGTCAGCGCGACGACCATCGAGGCAAGCACCGCAAGGCCGTACGACAACACGAGGGGCGTGAAGAAGGCGCCGGACACGCCCTGGATGAACAGGACCGGCGTGATCGCGACGACGTCGATGAGCGTCGCGTAGATGATCGCGCTCCGGACCTCGAGCGACGACTCGAGGATGACATGCGCGGTCGACTTCGGACTGTTCTCGAGCCGATGCTGGCGCAAACGTCGGACGATGTTCTCGACGTCGATGATCGCGTCATCGACCACCACCCCGACGGATATCACGAGCCCCGCGAGGATCATCGTGTTGATCGTCGTGCCGCGCGCGTGCAGGACGAGCCCGGCGGCGAGCAGCGACAGCGGGATCGCGATGAGGCTGATGACCGCGGTCCGCCACTCGAACAGGAACGCGAGCAGCACCGCGACGACGAGCAGGCAGCCGAGCGCGAGGGCTGACGACAGGTTGCTGAGGGCGGTCTCGATGAATGACGCCGGGCGGAAGATGGTGGTGTCGAATTCGATGCCCGGAAGGCCCGGCTTCATCTCCTCGATCGCCTGTTCGACGCCACGCGTCACGTCGAGCGTGTTCGCCCACGGGAACTTCTCGACGACGAGCAGCAGCCCGGGTCCGTCGTTCACCACGGCGTCGCCGAAGAGCGGCTGGTGGTCCTTGACGACCTCGGCGATGTCGCTCAGGTGGACCTGTTCGCCCTTGGCGTTGATCAGCACGACCTTCTGCAGCTCGTCGGGCGTGACGATCGCGGGCACATGCTCGATCGGGAAGCGCTGGTTCGCGGTGTCGAGGAATCCGCCGGTGCCGATGGCGTGCGCCTCGGAGAATGTGAGGATCCCGGCGTCGAGCGAGTCGGCGGTGCCCTCCATCACCTGGTCGAGGGTGATGCCCGCGGCTTCCATCTTCTCGGGGATGACCTTGACGTGCAGCTGATTGAGCTGCTCGCCCCAGATCGGGATGTTCGCGACGCCCGGGACGCTGAGCAGCCTGGAGCGGATCGTCCAATAGGTGATCAGCGACATGTCCATGACGGACATGGACTTCGACGACATGCCGATCTTCATGACGCGGCTCGTTGCCGAGACCGGCGGCATCATGAACGGCGGGGCGGCCCATGTGGGCAGTGACGGGGTCACGCTCTCGATGCGCTCCTGAACGAGCTGGCGCGCGTGCATCAGGTCGGCGTCGGGCTTGAAGATCAGCTCGATCTGCGAGAGCTGCGCGACGGAATTCGAGCGCAGGATGTCGAGCGACGGCAGGCCGGCGAGTGACTGCTCAAGTGGGACCGTGATGAAGGACTCGACATCGCTCGCCGACAGGCCGAGGGCGGCCGTCTGGATCTCGACGCGCGGTGGCGCGAACTCGGGAAAGACGTCGACGGGCGCGTTCCGCAGCTCCTGCACCCCGAAGAGCATCGTCCCCGCCGCGATCGCGACGACGATGAACCGGTAGCGAAGGCTGGACGCGACGATCCGACGAAGCATGGTCAGCCGCCTACTTGTCCGCTTACTCCGGGTCGCCGACGCCGAGCTCGGTGCCGTACAGCTCCGGCACACCGACGGTCACGACAGGCGTATCGGCGACCGGACCCGTGGACAGGATCGTGTCCTCGCCGTTCGTGCCGATGACCGTGACGGGCTCGCGGACGAAGACGTCGTGCTCGGGCTCGGTGAAGACCCACGTCCGGCCTTGCTGGTCGAACAAGACCGTCGCGCTGGGCACCTTGACCCGACCTCCGTCGGCCGCCGCGACAGGCACGGTCTGGACCCCGATCCGTTCGGCGGCTTCGTCGGTAAGCGTGACCCGCTTCACCTCCGAGCCGGCGATGTCCTCGATGTGAGCCGGACCCTCGTCGGAGGTCGTCTCTGGCTCGCTGCTCTGGGCGCACGCGCCGACGACGAGGGCCAGCGTCGTGAGGAAGACGAGGATCCAGCGATCGGTTCTGGACATCTTTCCGCTCCTAGGCCGTGGTCGGTTCGAAGGCCGGCGTGTCCATGACGAGCTCCGGCTCGGCCTCGCCCGTCGGGCGTGAGGCGACACGCTGGTACATGGTGGGAACGGCGAAGAGGACGAGCGCCGTGGCGGTGATCAAGCCTCCCACGAGGACGATCGCCATCGGTCGGATGAGCTCGTAGCCGGGGCGATCGCCCAGGACGAGGAACGGCGCGAACGCGGCGATGGTGGCGACCACCGTCGTCAGCAGCGGGAGCAACCGCTCGCTGGACGCATGGAGGATCGCGGCTTGACCCGTGAGGTCGCCTGATCGCTCGAGCCGTTGGGCGTCACGGATCAGCAGGATGCCGCTGCGCGCCGTGATCGCAAGGACCGTCAGGAAGCCACAGATCGAACCGAGCGAGACACCGCCGGTCGCTGCTGCGGCCAGCGCGCCGCCGAGGATGCCAGCGGGGAGCGACAGGAACACCATCGCAGCGGCGCGCCAGCTCTGGAATACGGCCTGCAGCAGAAGGAAGATCGCGATCGCGGCCGCGATGGCGGCGACGATCCAGCGTGTCTGGACTGCTGCGCGATCGGCGTAATCACCGAGGACTTCGGCTCGATATTCGAGCGGCATCGTCAGTGACTTGACGGCGCTGTGGATGGCGTCCGCCGTCTTGCCGATGTCGCCACCGGCGACGTCGACGGCCACATCGACGTAGCGGAAGACGCCCTCTCGTCGGACCACGGTCGGCGAGGCCGCGACGCCGATCTTCGCGACCTGTCCGAGGGGGATGTGACCCCCCGTCGGAAGGTCGATCGGCAGCTTCTGGATCGCTGCGATGTCCTTGCGCAGCTCGGGCGGGGTCCATACGACGACCTCGAAGACCTTCTCGTCCTCGAACAGGCTGCCGACGACGATGCCGGACAGGAGGCTGGTGGCCATCCGCCGGACTTCGCCCGGCTTCAGGCCGAAGCGATCCGCGGCTGCCAGGTCGACCTGGATCTTGACGGTCGGTTCCTGGGTAACACCGACGACGTCGGCGCTCGCGACGTTCGGGACGCCTGCGACGGCCTCACGGACGGCGCCGGCGCGCTCCTGGAGCGTGTCGAGGTCCTGGCCATAGACGCGGACCACGAGGTCTGAGGTCGGCTGGGGGAGGAGGTCGGCGACCCGCTCCGAGGCGAAGGTCCGGATCTCGCTGTGGATGCCGGGATAGCCGGCGACCACGGCGCGGACGGCGTTGATCTGCTTGTCGTAGTCGCCGTTCGGGTCGAGGCTCAGCCACAGCTCGCCGGAGTCGACATCGACGACCTGATCGGAGAGCACGGCCCGTCCGACGTGGCCCGCCACATCCTCGACGCCCGGCACCGAACGAAGTTCGTGCGTGACCTTGCCGACGATCCGGTCCATCTCCTGGGCGGATGTCCCGGGCGCCGCGTCGAAGTGGACGAGGACGTCAGGGTCGCGGAACGCCGGAAGAGGCGAGCCGGCGGCCTTGGGAAGGATCGTGGTCCCGAACAGGACGATGGCAGCGACCGAGGCGACGGCCACGAGTGCGACGACCGGTCGCGTGCGGTCGACGACGCGCGATAGCAGCCGCGAGTAGCTCGCGCGGAAACGACGGGCACGGTCCGAGCCACGGCCGAGCCGTTCTGGGTCGGTCCGTAGCAGCATGCAGAGCGCCGGCGCAACGCTGAGCGCAACGAGCATCGAGACGAGCACCGACGCGATGAACGCGACGATCATCGACGGCGCGAAGGCCCCGACGATGCCGCCAGCCAGCAGGATCGGGACGATGGCGCAGGCGACGACGAGCGTCGCGACCGTCAGCGGGCCGCGCGTTGCGACCGTCGCGTCGAGGATGATCGCGGCCAGGCCTGCCTTCCGCTCCTCGGCGGTCTGCTCCCGCGCCCGCGCTTCGATCGCCGAATAGGCGACCACAGCGTCATCGACGAGGATGCCGATGGCGAGGACGAGACCCGCCACGACGACGGCATTGATCGTCGCCCCGGCGACCAGCAGGACGATGCCACCCGCGGCGAGCGACAGGGGGATGGTGACGAGCGCGATGAGGGCGGCCCGGACGTCACCGAGCAGGACGCCGATCGTCAGCACGACCAGCGCGAGCGCGATGAGCAGGGCGAGCGCCACGTCCACCATGGATGTCTGGACGTAGTCGGCCGGGCGGAACAGCGCGCTGTCGACCTTGATCCCGGTCAGGCCGGGCTGCATCGCATCGAGCGCTTCCTGCACGTCCCTGCTGACCTGGACCGAATCGGCGCCTGGGAACTTCTCGACGACGAGGACGAGACCTGGCGCGTCCTCGACAACGGCATCGCCGATCAGCGGCTGGTGATCCTGGACGACCGTCGCGACGTCGCCGAGGGTCAGTTGCTGGCCGGTGGGCGACTGTGCTCCCTGGATCGCGACCTTGGCGAGGTCGGCCGGGGAATGGATCGGGAAGATGTGCTGGATCCCGAGACGCTGGTTGGTCGTGTCGATGAACCCGCCGGTCCCCGGCGTCGACGCATCCAGGAACGTCAACGGCGAAACCCACAACGCGTTGCCGGCGGTCTCGATGACATCGTCGAGCTTCACGTCGTTCTGGCGCATCCGCTCGGGATCGACCTGGACCTGGAGCTGCCGCTCGCGCTGTCCCCAGACCGCGACATTCGCGACGCCCGGCACGCTGAGGAGCCTTGGCCGGATGGTCCAGTGCGCGAGGACCGACATGTCGATCAGCGACACGTCGCTCGACGACATCCCGACGACCATGACCCGGTTCGCCGACGAGAGTGGCTGGAGCATCGCCGGAGACTTCGAGACGTTCGGAAGGGCGTGTGCCTGGGTCAGCCGCTCGGCGACCATCTGCCGGGCTCGGAGCACGTCCGTGCCGGGATCGAAGTACATGACGATCGACGACAGGCCCGGCACCGACTGCGAGGTGATCGTGTCGAGGAAGGCCACGCCCTGCAGGAGGTCGGCCTCGAGCGGGACCGTGATCAGCTGCTCGACTTCCTGGGCGGAAAGGCCGAGTGCCTCGGTCTGGACCTCGACGCGGGGCGGTCCGAACTCGGGCAGCGTGTCGAAGGACGCGCGCGAAAGCAGGGTGTAGCCGGCGAGCATGAGGACAGCCGCGATGCCGAGCACGATCAGCCGGTATCGAAGGCTCCAGGACACGATGACACGCATGACGGAACCGTCCCTCCTCGGCCCCGGCGCCCCGCCGGGCGAGCGATGAGTGCCACTTCAGCGGCCTCCGGCGACCACCTCCAGTCGCCGACACCCGGGATCGACCCGCCCCCGCGGTTCGATGCCGGGTCCCCTCGGCCGCATCGTGGTCCTGGCCCTGACCACCCTCAATAGTCAATCTGCACCATTCGCGTGGGTGCAGATGACCATGATTCGCCGAGATTTACCTAGATTTTGGGATGAATCTACGCTCGGCGAGGACCGCCCTCGGCTACCCGAGTTCCTTGGCCAGACGCTCGAAGCGCGGCAACGCGTCGTCCAAGTTGCGCCGCACCCAAGCGGGGTCGTCGATGAACCGCAGACCCCGGTGGAGGGCGCCCGCCATCCGACTGGCCCACCAGCCCGTCGCGATCGCCGCCTGGCCAGCCGCATCGGGCGGTGGCTCGCCACGGGCACGGAAATACGCGTCGAAGGCTGTGGTGACCTCGGCCCGTCGCCAGTAGTCGCCTGCCAACAGGTGTCCGAAATCCCCGTGGCCCTGGGTCCGAGCGTGGGCGGCGAGCAGCGTGAGGAGGTCGGTCCCGGGCAGCCCCGCCGGGTGCCAGGTGTCCCAATCGAACACGGCCGACAGCCGGCCATCCATCGTGAAGATGTTGTTCAACCACAGGTCACCGTGGATGAGGACCGGCCGAAGGCCTGCGCACCAGCGGCGGCTTGCCGCGATCACGTCGTGCAGGGCAGCTCCATGTTCGGGGAAGAAGTCGATGACTTCTGTGAGGTGATCCTCGATCGCCGTGCAGTGGGCCTTGGCTGTGGGCATCGTGGCGAGGAACGCGATGACGTCTCCGAGCAGGACCTGGTCGAGCGTGAGGACGTGCCGGCCGGGAGCGACGGATTCGGTCGACCATCTGGCTTCCGCTGTCGTGCCAAGGCCGATGGGACGTGGCACGCGCTCGACACCACCCTCGGCGAGTGCCACGAGCGCCGCGTGCCCACGTGCGGGGTCCTTCGGGAGGTCGTTCTTCGCTACGCGCAGTTCGGCGCGCGTTCCGTCGGCCAGCGTGAGTCGGGCGAGCGCCGAGCCGTCCCCACTCGGGCGCACATGGGGATGGAGGACATCGGACCCGGCGGCTTTGACGACCGCATCGATGATCCGTGGCTGATCGTCCGCGGCTTCCGGGCGGGCCAGCTCGGCGAGGACACCGCCGAGGCTGACGGTCCGGACCCGCCGCCGGATCGCGCCCGGTCGGCGGACCGGTGGCAGCCGATGGAGCGCCTCGAGCCGGAAGCCAGCCGGTGGTCGCGCGCGAAGCCGTTGGATCGCCAGCTCTCGTCGGGAGGCATATTCGATCGATCTCGCCGACGGCCGGCGGTTCAGTGGGAGCCTGCCCCAGAGCAGCGCGTCGACCTCACGGCTCTGCCCTTCGGGGATCGCCCAGCGATCGTCTGCCTCGACGATCGTCGTTCGGACGGTGGGGTCGGCCGGACGATAGAGGTAGGCCAGAGCGGGAAACGGCGGTGGGACGCGGGAGCGCCGTTGCGGGTGCTCAGTCGTCATCGCGTCGAGGGTCACCGAAGATCCGGCGGATCACCCGGAACCGGCCGAGCTCGGGGTACGTGTCCACGATCTGGAGCGAGTGGCGGTTGATCGCGAAGACCAGCAGTGAGACGCCACCGACCACGACGATGCCGATGAGGAACGACGGCCTGAAGATCTGCGAGATGGCGACGATCACGATCGCGCCGATGATGATCGATGCATACGGCCGCACGTACCGGCGGTCCAGACCGTGGACCCACGTCTGGGTCTTGAGCCCGTATTGGTAGATGAAGTTCTGGAGGATGAACGTTCCCGATGTCGCCACAGCCGCGCCGATCGCCCCGAATCGCTGGATCAGGACGACCGCCAGGACGAGGTTTAACGCGGCGGTCGAGAGGTCCGTTAGGGCCAGGAACCTGACGCGATTGAACACGCGCAGCGTCAACGAGTTGAAGCCCATCGAGCCGTTCACGTAGTAGCCCAGACAGAGGATCCCGAGGATCAACCCCGACGACCGATACTCCTCCCCGAACAGCAGGACCGAGAGCGGTTCAGGGAACCCGATGCAGAGGGCGAAGAGCGGGAAGGCAAGGATCGCGATCCACGCCGCCGTCTGCCAATAGAGGTCGTTCAGCGCGACGCGATCGCCGCGCGCGTAGTGGCGGGCGGCGCCCGGCGTGAAGATGAATCGGAAGCTCGTCGCCACGAACAGGTTCTGGATGGCCACCGGCAGGACGGCCCGGAACTCGGCCACCGCGGTGGTCGTGCTCAGGATCTGGATGAGCACGACGGTCAGCGATCCGCGCAGGACCATCGCGAGGTCCGACGTGAGCAAGGGAACACTGAACGTGAAGATCTCGCGGGTCGGGAAGCGCAACGTCTCGCGCCGGAGCTCCTTGATCAAGCCCTGCATGTGCAGCATGCGCAGCAGCACGAATGAGTACACGACCAGACCCAGCGCCGCCGCGACCACGTAGCCGAGCGCCAGGGTCTGGACGCTGCTGTCTCTCGCGATCAAGGCGGCGACGATGCCGAGCTGGAGCACCGGGGCGACGACGTACCGGCGGAAGAAGATCGAGCGCGCCGAGCCGAAGGTCGCGAAGAGCGAGATGAGCAGGCTGTCCAGCGCCTGGATCGGCGCCAGCACGATCATCAGGAGGAGGATCGAGAGCGCCAGGCCGTTATCGACGAATCCGCCGAGCAAGCCCTGGAACGCGTACGCGCCGAGGACGACCGCAAAGCCCATCCCGACGACCGTCCCGATGACGACGCCGAGGGTCCCCCACATCCGCCCGTAATCGCCCTTCTCGTGATAGATGGGAGCGAACCGGCCGACCGTCCGTTCGAGTCCGAGCAGACAGATCGTCGTGCCGATCGCCACGACGGACAGGGCGACTGCGAACGCGCCGTATTCGGTCTTCGAGAGGTAACGGACGATCAGGACCTGGGTCGCGAAATCGAGACCGAGGCCGATGACGCGACCGACCAGGAGCAAGCTCGACCCGCGGATCTGTGCGCGGTTAGCGTCTCTTCCGACGTCAGACGCTTCGGTGGCCGTGTCGTCGAGGCTGGCGTCGTCGATCCCGGCTGGGTCGTAGGTCGTAGTCTTCCCCCTGAGCTCGTCCGCGCTCGACGCCACGCTCACTCCGCTTCGTCATCGTTCGCCCCGGTCCAGCCGATCGACCGTCCCCCCGGGCCTGCCGGACGATACCGGATGGGGCCCGAAGGCGAAAACGCTGGTTCAGAAGTTGTAAATCGCGCGACACCGCGTGCGTGTGCGGTGCGGTGGGGTGTGCTGCGGTCTTGACGTGAAGGGTGGTGCGCTCGCGCACCACCGCTCACTGGTTTGGTCCAGGCCTTCGCGGTCTACCCTGCGACGTCGCTCCGAGCGCAACTCCGAGTGTCCCGCAGCGTCTTAGGGCCCTTGGAACGGGTCGACGATGAACAACGAGACATTGAACAAGAACTGACCCACCGCAGCAGGAAAGATCGAGCCGGTCGCGAGCGTTGCGCAGCCGAACATGACCGACGCGGCCAGCCCTAGGAACATGACCG
>DATNFQ010000301.1:0-4905 GCA_035606295.1 Patescibacteria group bacterium | reverse complement strand
AGCAGCATCGGCGGGACCGGCAACGACCTCGACGACACCTACCAGCTGTTCCTGCCCGCCGGGGACCTGCCGGCGGCCGACCCGCCGCTCCATACCCGCCTGCGCGGTGCCCTTCGACTGGCATTCAGCCCGTCAGCGTTGAAGGTGCGCTTCGAACCGGCCGTCCGATCGCAAGTACGCGACACGATCGACACGTTCGCCGACGCCGGCCGGGCCGACTTCGCGCGCGATCTTGCCCGGCCGCTCCCGGGCACGACGATGTTCACGTGGTTCGGCTTTCCCGAGGCCGACCACGAGCTGTTGCTTCGTCTGTTCGGAGACATGCTGCGGCGGACTCCGGGAGAGCGAGCGCTGCCGCCGGTCGCGATCGCCGCGCGGGACCAGCTCCGCTCGTATGTCCTGGACTTCGCACGTGAGCGACGCATCCACGCGAGCGATGACCTCATGACGCACCTCGTCCGCGCCGAGGCCGCCGGGGAGCTGAGCCGCGACGAGCTGCTCGGGAGCTCGCTGCTGCTGTTCGTCGCGGGTATCACGACGACATCCGGGCTGATCTCCAACTCACTGCTCCATCTCGCGGAGTTCGACGACGCGCGCGAGACGATGCGACGCGATCCCACGACGATCCCGGCCGCTGTCGAGGAGCTGTTGCGCTTCGAGGCACCCATCCAGGCGCTCGGCCGGATGACGACCCGAACGGTCGAGCTACACGGCACGACGATCCCGGAACGGGCTCAGGTGGCGCTCATCTGGGCGTCGGCCGACCGTGATGAGCGCCACTGGCCGGATCCCGACAGGCTCGATATCACCCGAACCCCTTCTCGCCACGTGGCATTCGGCGACGGCATCCACCACTGTCTGGGCGCACCGCTGGCCCGGCTCGAGGCGAAGATCGTCTTCGAGGAGCTCCTGCCGCGCATCCCGGCATGGTCGGTGGACGGGCCGATCGTGCGTCTGCCCACGCCGACGGACCGGGGGCTGGAGAGGCTGCCCGTGGCCTTCTGACCCTTGCTGCCGCCGAGTCGCGTCACGCGCGCGACACCAGGTGCGTCGTAGGACAAGACGCCGGGTGGTCATGGCAGGCTGATCGACCGCCCGGCGTCACCACGTCCAGCCGTTCGCCCGCAGCCGCCTGGCGCGCTCCGGTAGACTCGGTCGGACCCGACACCAGTCAGGGGGACCTCGCCCGTCGTGCACGCAACCCGGATCCGGACCGCTCCAGCGTCCGGACCCATCGACCGCCGCCGGCTCTTCGCCGCCGGTCTGTCGGCCCTCATCCCCGGTCTCGGTCAGGCCTTCAACGGCCGACGCAGGCTGACGCTCCTTTTCCTGATCCCGTCCCTGATCATCGGCGCGGTCGTCGTGCTCGTGTGGGCAACCCAGACACCGACGCGCATCGCGGCCTGGGCCGTCGCGCCCGTCGTGCTGGGCGGGCTCCTATCGCTCAACGCGTTGATCCTCGGCTGGCGGCTGCTCGCCGTCGGTCAGGCGTTCCTCGATACCCGCCGGCAGGGTCCGACAGGGCGGCTGGGGATCATCGGCATCGTCGTCATCGCGGCGCTCGTCGTGCTCCCGCACCTGGCCGTCTACCGGTACGGGACGGCGTTCGGCGACGCGTTCGCGCAGATCTTCCAGGCACCGAGTCTCGCGGCGGACGGCGACCAACCGCCCCCGGGTCCTGGCCCGAACGAGCGCATGAACGTGCTCGTCGTCGGCGTGGACGCTGCCCCGGGGAGGACGTCGGTCCTGACGGACACGATGATGGTGATCTCGTTCGATCCGGTCGGAAAGACGGCCTCGCTCGTGTCGCTGCCCCGTGACCTCATCGATGTGCCGCTCGGCAACGGCGACATCTATGGTCCGAAGCTGAACTCGCTGATGTCCTATGCCGACCGTCATCCGAAAACCTTCCCGAAGGGCGGGCTCACGACGCTCCAGGGCGCGGTCGGCGCCCTGCTCGGCATCCCGATCCACTATCACGCGACGATGGCGTTCGACGGCTTCATCCACATGGTCGACGCGGTCGGCGGCGTGGACATCGATGTGCAGAAGGGCATCGACGATCCCGGCTACGACGGTTTCGGCGAGGGCAAGCGAGGCTGGTCGATCACCGCCGGAGTGCATCACCTCGACGGTGCCAACGCCCTGGCATATGCGCGCAGCCGGAAGTCGCTCGGCGAGAGCGACTTCACCCGCGCCGGGCGCCAGCAGCAGATCATCGTCGCGCTCAAGGACGCTGCCACCGACGGCGGCAGCGTGTTCTGGGAGCTGCCCGGGTTGATCGGCGCGGTCGGCGACTCGATCCGGACCGACCTGCCCATCGACCGGCTGCCGCAGCTCGCCGTCGCGATCGATGAGATGGGAAAGGGCGGGATCACGCGAGCGGTCATCCGGCACCCGCTCGTGCGCTCGGTCGACACGCGCTACGGGTCTTCGTTGCAGCCTGACGTGAAGGCCATCCAGGCCGTCGCCGCCGGGCTGTTCCCACCGCCCGGTGGCACGCCCGTGCCCTGGCCGAGCCCGAAGCCCTCGCCGTAGGTCGGCCCAGCATGAGGGCCCCGCGTCAGCTCCTCACGATCGGCTTCGTGCTCATCGTGGCGGCTTGCTCGCCGGCGATCGCCTCTCCGTCCCCGGTCACGCCGGCCACGTCGGCTCCGGCCACCCCGAGCCCAGTGGCAGATCTGCCGTCGGTGCTGCGCGAGATCCTGCGGGCTCCGGGCCCGTACCAGCTGCGGATGGAGCGGGTCCAGACGTCGGAGACGACGACGTCACGGATCGAAGGGACGATGCGGGTCGCGCCTAGAGCATGGGCAGCCGAGGGAACCCGTACGGATCGCGGCGCCGGCAGCGGGATGGTCTCGACCGCCGCGTACGCCCTGGTCTGGATCGGAGATTCGGGCTACACCCGGACGGATGGGCCGTGGATCCCGTTCACCGGGCTATTCGACCACCCGCTCAGGCTGACCGCGGACCCCGATGCGGGTACGTTCGTGGACCTTGGGGAGGCCACCGTCGGCCAGCGTGTCGTGCGGCAGCTCGGCTATGCCGATCCGTCGGTCATCGATCCGATCTACCTGCTGGCGATCGGCAACGAGCTCGACGACGTGGATGTCGCCGTCACCTATGACCTGACACCGGACGGCCGACTCGTCCGGGTCCATTCGCAGCTTGCCGGGCGGCGCAAGGACGAGTTCGGGGGAGGCCGGATCACCCACGAGGCCACCTACACGGTCATCCCCGGCCTTCCCGATACGATCGAGCCGCCCGACACGGATTGGACCCTCTTCCGCTCGCCGCACATGCCGACCAGCCTGGCGCTCCCGCCCTCGTGGAAGGCCGAGGGCTCAACGGCCGAGGCCGACACGTTCTCTGGTCCGTCTGGCACGGCCCGAGTCGCGGTCCGCGAGTCGCCGGCCACAAGCTCGCCGGAGAAGCTCGTCGCCGACGTCCAGGTCGACTACGCCCGGAAGGGCGGTCCGGCAACCGGCGACGTCGTCCCGACCTATCTCGGCTCGGAGACGGCCATGGCCGTCACCTACGCCGAGATCGACCTGGGCGATGGTCCGCAGACGATCGTGCACCTCGTGAGCAGCCACCGAGGCGTGGCATACGACGTCGTCTGGACGCTGGGTGCCGGCACCGTCCAGGAGCGATTCGACACGGTCGGTGACGTCGCGACGTCCTGGGCCTGGACCGACGAGGCGACGCCCTAGGGTCCGGTCGCCCAACGGCCGGGTGGTGGCTGCCAGCGCCGGAACGCCTCGAGCAGGCCCTCGAGCGAATCCGCCCGGGTCACCAGGCGTCGGTGGGCGGGCGCGACGAACCCCTCGGCGACCGCCATGTCGAGCCACGCCAGGAGCAGCGTCCAGTAGTCGCCCACCTCGAACAGCCCGATCGGCTTGCGGTGCAGCTCGAGCTGCGCCCATGACACCACCTCGGCCAGCTCCTCGAGCGTGCCGAGCCCACCGGGCAGCGCGATGAACGCATCGGCGAGGTCGGCCATCTCGGCCTTTCGCTCGTGCAGCGTGTCGACGACCCGCAGCTCGGTCAGACCTGGATGGGCGAGCTCGCGATCGACGAGGCCCTGGGGGATCACGCCGATCACCTCGCCGCCGGCCGCCAGTGCCGCGTCGGCGACGGCGCCCATCAGCCCGACTCGACCACCGCCGTACACGACGCCGATCCCCTGCCGCGCCAGCCCCTCCCCGACGGCCCGCGCCGCATCGACGTAGCGCGCCTCGTTGCCGGGACTCGCGCCGCAGAAGACGCAGATCCGCATCCCGTCAGAACCCGCGGTCGACCAGGTAGGGCGTCATCGCGCGCGCCGCACGCGCGCGATGCGACACCCGATTCTTGTCCTCGGCGCTCCACTGACCGAACGTCCTACCGCCGGGCGGCTCGCCCTCGGGCTCGAAGATCGGGTCGTAGCCGAAGCCGCCGCTCCCGCGCGGGCCGGTCGCGATGCGTCCGAAGCATTCGCCTCGCACGGTGATGAGCGCCTCGCCCGGCATCGCCAGGACGAGCGAGCAGACGTAATGGGCACCGCGCTGCTCCGGTGGCAACCCGTCGAGTGCCCGGAGCAGCTTCGCATTGTTCTCGTCATCGCTCGCACCTTCGCCGGCATAGCGTCGCGTCCGGATGCCGGGCGCGCCATCCAGCGCGTCGACCTCGAGCCCGGAGTCGTCCGCGAGCGTCGGCAGGCCCGTGCCTTCCAGTGCCGCCCGCGCCTTGATCGCGGCGTTCGCCTCGAACGTGTTGCCGTCCTCGACCGGCTCATCGACGACCCCGATGTCATCAAGGCTGACCAGCTCCGCAACCGGTAGAGCGAGGAGCTGACGCAATTCTCGGAGCTTGTGCTCGCTGTGGGTCGCGACCAGCAGTCGTGGGCGGCGTCCCCCGGGCGGC
>DATNFQ010000300.1:0-6419 GCA_035606295.1 Patescibacteria group bacterium | reverse complement strand
GATCGCCGGCAGCCTCGCCGAGGAACGTTTCGACCACCTCGATCAGGGCGTCGGGATGGGTGTGATGGGCAGCGTGCCGTGCACCCGGGATGACCGCCACGACGCCGTTCGAGAGCCGGTCGTCGAGCGCGGCCGTCGCGTGCGCGAACTCCGGCTTGCTGTCGCCCCCGAGGACCTGAAGCACAGGTTGCCAGACCTGTCCAAGAGCATCGAGGCCAGCGGCGAGCGAGCGCCCCTCGGCGAGGAGCTCGCGCGGGATCGTGTGCGCCGCGCCGACCCGCAACGGCCAGATCGGGTCCGATCGGTATGCAGCGATCGCCGCGTCGTCCATGCCGACCACCCGGCGCAGGAACGTCTCAAGCAGCAGAGCGTGCTGGCCGGCTCGATCCAGGTCCGCCAGCTCATCGGCGAGGTCGGCGTCGCCGTAGTCGACGCCGGGTGGCGTCGGAGCGCCCTCGTAGCAGACGACCGCGCCGATCGCATCGGTGAGCAGCGCCGCTCCGAGCGCACATCGCCCGCCGTAGGAGTGGCCGATCACCGCGACCGCACGACCCGTCTCGGTGGCGACCGCTTCGGCCACGGCCGCGACATCCCCGAATTCGCGCTCGATCGCGTAGGGCTCGGTGTCGCCGGAGCCGCCGCGCCCGCGCCGATCGATGGCGTGAACGGCGTATCGATCGGCCAGCCGAGGGCCGATCACCCGGAACGTCGTGTGGTCGGCGGCGGCGCCGTGTACGAGGAGGAGCGCCGGCCGGTCCGCGCTCTCAGCCGTCGCGCCGCTGGCGAACACCGCGATCGGCGTCCCGTCGGCCGACCGCACGACGCGGGACGGCGCGTTCAGCTCGGACGCCATCGATACAGCACGTCCGGCTGGCGTTCCTCGTTCCCGGAGCCATCACCGAACGCGACCGCCTCGAAGCCGTTGCGCTCGTAGAAGCGACGTGCTCGGTCGTTGGCGGCAAAGCAGTACAGGTCAAGACCGTCGGGCCGCCGGCGCTTCGCCAGCTCGAGGAGCGCGCGGCCGACGCCTCGCCCGATCCGATCCGGGCGGACATACAGCTGCTCGACCATCGTGTCGGAGAGTCCGAGCAGGGCGATGACCGAGTCGCCGTTCGACGGGTCGGTCGCGACCCAGTCCTCGGCCTCGACCAGGAGCTCCTCACGCACCCAGCGACGGACATCCTCGTCCGGATACGCCGGCTCGAAATCGAAGGTCGCCCGCCACGAGGACAGCCACACATCGGCGATCCGCGCGGCGTCCTCGACGGTCGCCGGCCGGATCTCGATCGCCGGCCGGACCGGTGTCACTGCGGGAGCTGGGCGGCGGCAGCCTCGTCGAGGATCCAGGTCGCCCCGTCACGGATCGCCAGCTGCGCGGGCAGCAGGCGCGGGTCGGGCGGTTCGCGGAACAGGCGGCCGACGATGTCCGCCTTCGACGGGCCGAGCACCACCGCGAGGACACGACCTGCCACCTGGACCGTCGCTGGATTCATCGTGACTCGCGCCACGTGCGGCTCGATGTGGGTCGGCGCCGGGATCGCGAGTGCCCATCGATCCGAGTCGAACGCGTCGGATCCCGGGAAGACCGAGAGCAGGTGCCCATCGCCTCCGATCCCGACGAACATCAGGTCGAAGACCGGCCAGCCGTCGGTATCGGGCACTCGGGCCGCGCGAAGCTCGTCCGCGATCTGGGTCGCGCACCAGTCCGCACCCCGGCCGCCGCCGATGGCCTGTCCCGTCGGGAACGGATGGACATTCTCCGCGGGCACGCGGACCCGCCCGCGGTCGTCGTCGGAATGGACGGACTCGTATGCCCCGACCTCGACGAGGGTGTCGAGGAACGCGTTCGTGTTCGAGAGCGGGTGATCGGGCGGGACGAACCGCTCGTCGCCCCACCAGGTGTGGACCTTCGACCAGGGCACTGCGTCCCGTCCCATGGCGACGAGCGCGTTGTAGACGCCGATCGGCGTCGAGCCCCCGGTCGTCGCCCAATCGGCGCGACCGCGTTCCGTCACGGCTGCGCTCAGGGTCTCGGCCACGACATCCGCAGCCCGCTGGGCCGCGGTCTCCGGGTCCGCGACGACGACGATCTCCGGGCGAATCACGTCGACCGGTGGCCGTGCGTGTGGGCGCCCGTGAGTTTCGCCGCCATCTGCAGGGTCCCGTAGGAAACCCGGTCCCGGTCGACCGCCTCGATGGATTCGGCAAGGAGGTCGACGTCGCCGCGCCGCGCCGCGAGGAAATGGCGGTCAAGCGCTTCCACCCCGTCGATCCAGACCCGGACGTGGACGGTCTCGGCTTCGGCGGTGACGTCGGCACGCAATTCGGAGCCGCGGCGATCGCAGAGCAGCTCGACGCGAAGGGTCGTCCCGGACGGCATGTCGGAATGGATCGGCCGGATGACGACGGCAACCTCGGAGCGGCCGTCCGCGAGCGACGCGGTCATCCCGCGGTGCATCGGCGAGGCGCTTCCTGGCTTTGGCTTCACCGCCTTTGCTGGACTGGTCGCCTCCGCCAGCGGCTTGACGACATGCATCCCGAGCCGCGAGGCGAGCCAGGCGACGTGGTAGACGGGCTTGACGATGTTGGTGGACCCAGGCGAGCCCGCGTCGTCGTGTGTGCCGTACGTCACGGAGATCCGCCGCACGTAGCGCAGGTACGGCAGGTAGTCCGGGTCGTCGAAGATCGAGGCGATCGCTTCGCGCCAGCGAGACTGGCGCATCATCGCGAAGTCGCTCACGGCGATCCCCGTCGTTTCTGCGCACGTCGCCATCTCGGCGAGGCGAGCGAGACCGTCGCCACTCCATGTCGAGCCGTCGACGACCAACCGGTCGCAGGCCGAGAACAGCTCGTTCGTCGCCTTCGTGGCGAACGGCGGCTCGCCGGGCCACCAGATCGTGACCGGCAGGTCGTGGATGATCAGCGGCGTGACCAGCGCGACGAGGTGACGCCCGGACTCGCCCCCGGCGATGAGATGGATCGTCTCCGCACAGGTCTCCGGGGCGTCGGCGACGGGCATCACGCAGTGCGCCTCGATCCGGGCGTCGAGCCAGGACGGTCCGTCCGGGTCCGCCGGCTGGACGACGATCGTGCGCGACGGGTGAAGACCGGTCAGCGCCTGGATCGTGGCAGCTCCCCGTTCCGCGATCTCAGGACGGCGCGCGATCACGACAAGGTTCATCACGTTCGTCCGGGCCGCGATATGGCGGCCCGTCTGACCCTCGACCTCCGTCGTCAGGTCCTGACGCGCCCAGATCCGCGAAAGCTCCTTCTCGATGTCGGGGATGGTCCGAGCGCGCGCCGCCCAGCGCAGCACCGGCTGGTTGAGGGCGATGACGTCGGTCGCCATCAGATGCGCCTCCACCGCCGGCCCTCACGGGCTACCAGCTCATCCGCCTCGGGAGGGCCCCACGTTCCGGCGTCGTAGTTCGGGAAATCGGGGGCCGGGCCGTTCGCCCACGCGTCGATGAACGGATCGACGAGGCTCCATGCCTCCTCGACCTCGTCGGCGCGGGTGAACAGCGATGCGTCGCCCTGGAGTCCGTCGAGGATGAGCGTCTCGTAGGCGTCCGGCGTGTCGACGTTGAACGACGACCCATACGTGAAGTCCATCGTGACCGATCGGACGTCGAGCCCGAGACCCGGCACCTTCGCGCCGAACCGCAGCATGATCCCCTCGTCCGGTTGGATGCGGATCGCCAGGAGGTTGGCGTCGGGCTCGGACGCCGTCGTGTGCTTGAACAGGTGATGCGGGACCGCCCGGAACTGGATCGCGATCTCGGTCGCGCGCTTCGGGAGACGCTTACCGGTCCGGACGTAGAACGGCACGCCCGACCAGCGCCAGTCATCGATGTTGAGGCGGGCGGCCACGAAGGTCTCGGTCTCCGACTTCGGGTCGACCTCGTCCTCGGCGCGGTACGCCTTGACCTGCTCGCCACTGACCCAGCCGGCGCTGTACTGGCCGCGGACGACGTCGTCGAGCGGATCGGCCGGATGGGTCCCGATCGCCCGGAGCACCTTGACCTTCTCGTCGCGGAGCGCATCTGCCTCGAACGTGGCCGGTGGCTCCATCGCCACCAGGCTCACCAGCTGCAGGAGGTGGTTCTGGAGGACGTCGCGGACGGCGCCGGTCTCCTCGTAGAACGCGCCGCGATTCTCGATGCCGATCGATTCCGCCACGGTGATCTGCACGTGATCGACGTAGCGCCGGTTCCACAACGGCTCGAAGATCCCATTCCCGAACCGGAAGACCAGCAGGTTCCTGACGGTCTCCTTGCCGAGGTAGTGGTCGATGCGGTAGACCTGCGACTCGCGGAAGACCTTGCCGACCTCGCGGTTCAGTCGCTTCGCCGAATCGAGGTCGTGCCCGAACGGCTTCTCGATGACGATCCGCCGCCAGCCGCCGTCGTGGCGCTCATGATCGAGGCCGACCCGACCGAGCTCGCCGACGATCTCGGCGAACTGGGAGGGCTGGGTGGCGAGGTAGTAGAGCCGGTTGCCGCGGGTGCCCTCGGCCTGATCCAGCTCGTCGAGCCGCTTCGCGAGCGTGTCGAAGCCCTTCGGATCGTCGAAATCGAGACGTTGGTACCGGATCCGATGACTGAACGAGCGCCATGCCGCCTCGTCGAGTGGCAACACCCGGCTGTACTGCTCGAGCGCCTTGTGGACCTCCGTCCGGAACGACTCGTCGTCGTACGGTCGCCGTCCCAGCGCCAACAGCACGAACTCGTGCGGCAGGAGGTTCGTCCGCCACAGGTGGTAGACCGCCGGGATGACCTTGCGATGGGCGAGATCGCCGGTCGCGCCGAACAGGGTGAGGATCGAGGGGTCCGGTACCCGCTCGAGACGCAGTCCCTCGCGCAGGACGTTGTCCGCCGGGCGTGCCTTGGAGGGTCGCTTGGCCGACTTGCCCTCGCGCGATTCGCGCAGCTCGCGCATCGTCCGCGGCGCCTCCTTGGCGCGCGGCGCGGGTCGAGCGGGGATGGGCTGGTCGGACGGTGCCTCGGTCGGCGTCTCGGGCGGCGCGGGTCGGGTCGGCGTCTTGGTCCCCGCCACGACCGCTACTCCGTCTTCACCGCGTGGCCGCCGAACTCGTTCCGCAACGCGGCGAGGACCTTCGCCCCATACGAGTCCGCCTGGCGGGAGCGGAAACGGGTCAGGAGTGAGAGCGTGATGACCGGTGCCGGGACGTCATGATCGATGGCCTCCTGGACGGTCCAGCGTCCCTCGCCTGAATCCTCGACGTAGCCCTGGATGTGCTCGAGGTCCTGCCCGTTCGCCTTGAACGCCCGGCCGGCGAGCTCGAGCAGCCACGAGCGGACCACCGACCCCTGCATCCACAGCTCCGAGACCGCCCCGAGGTCGAGGTCGTAGTCGCTCGCGTGCATGATCTCGAAGCCTTCGGCGTACGCCTGCATCAGGCCGTACTCGATGCCGTTGTGGACCATCTTCACGTAGTGCCCGGCGCCCGGTCCGCCGACATGGAGGTAGCCGTCCTCCGGCGCGAGGGTCGTGAAGATGGGCACGAGCGGGTCGACCGCTTCAGCATCGCCCCCGACCATCAGGCAGAAGCCGACCTTCAGCCCCCAGATCCCTCCCGACACCCCGGCATCGACATACTGGATGCCCTTCGCCTTGAGCTCTGCGTAGCGGCGGACGTCGTCGTGGAAGTTCGTGTTCCCACCGTCGACGATCGTATCGCCGGGCTCGAGGTGCTCGAGCAGCTCGTCGATCTGCGCCTCCGTGGCATCGCCCGCCGGGACCATCACCCAGACCGCCCGCGGCTTCTCCAGCGAGGCGACGAGGTCGGCGATCGAGAAGAACGCCTTGGCGCCTTCGCCTTCCCCCTCGATCTCCTTGGACTTCTCTGGCGTCCGGTTGTAGACGTGGATCTCGTGCCCGTCGCGCACGAGCCGCCGGACCATGTTGGCGCCCATCCGACCGAGACCGATGAAGCCGAGGCGCATGGGGTTCAGCCCTCCGTGATGGTGGCGAGCGCGGCGTCCAGGGCCCGCTCCAGGGCGGCCAGCGCGGCGTCGGGATCGGCACCGAGATGGACGCGCATGATGGGCAGGTCGTGCGAGGCGATGGCGGCGTGGTCGCCATCGGCCTGCGCATCGATCAGTCGACCGAAGGTGTACGGCCACCCCGGGATCTGGCGATCCTCCGGATGGTCAGCGGTGAATTGCAGGAACCAGCCGGTCGCTGGTCCGCCCTTGTGCAGCTGGCCGGTCGAGTGGAGGAAGCGCGGCCCGTAGCCCGCGGTCGTCGCCCGGCCCGTCCGCGAGCGCAGGAGCGTGCGGATGCGAGCGATCGCCTCGTCGCGGCCGGGCGTCGGGGCGATGAACGCCTGGATGCACAGGTACGAGTCCGCGCGGCGGCGGGCGAGGTGGCGTGCCAGCTCCCCGATGACGTCGCCA
>DATNFQ010000299.1:0-19812 GCA_035606295.1 Patescibacteria group bacterium | reverse complement strand
TGTAGCAGGGGACCTCCTGCTTCCCGGCCGTGCCGGCAGGTGTGCGGAGGCGGGTGTCAGACGGGGCGGGAGGCCTCCGCGTGACGGTCGGCGACGAGCGCCAGGATCCCGGAGACGACGAGGCCTGCTGCGCCGATCGCTGCGATGACTGCGCCCGGCCCCGCACCGAGCGACGACAGCGTCAGATACGGCCAGAGGAGACCGAGCAGGAGCGCCCCGAGGCCGAGTCCCGCGATGCCTGTGCGGATCCAGACAGGCACCTTGTTATCGATGACGGCCAGACCGAGGTTGGCGAGGATCGCAAGCGCGACGAGGAGATGCCACGGGCCTGCGATGCCCCAGCGGCCGAAGTAGCCGGTGTCGTCCGAACCGATCACCACCTGGCCCCACGGGAGGAGGAAGCCGACGGCGGCGAAGGCGGCGCCGGCGACGGACAGCCACTTGACGAAGTCGAGCAGGCGGACCTGCAGATCGGCGTTGAGGCCGCCCGGTGCGTTAGGCGTCACCGCAGCCTCGACTCCCGCGACCGCGGCAGTCTGGCCGGCCCATTCGCGAGCCGGAGCAGAAGGACCGGATGGGACCGCCACCGGCGCCGGCGGCAGATATGCGCCGGGGCCGGCAAAGGCTTCTGCCGGTCGGGTCGCCGCGACAGCGGCGGCGACGGCCGGTCCTGCCGGCAAGGTGCCTTCCGATGACGGTGTCTGCGCAGGGACCGCCGCGGCGGTAGCGGGCTGCGGCCATGCCACCGGCTCGCGTGCGGGCCACGAGACTGCTCCTGGCTCAGGCCAGGCCACGCCCGGTCCGGACGCGGGCGTGGGCTGTGACCCGTTGCCGTTCGCCGGTACTGGCGGGAAGAGGAGGTCGATGTCCGGTTCCGCCACAGGCTCGTGAGCCGGGGGCGCGGACGACACCGGTGCCGGCCATCCGGGCGCCGCGGCTGCAGCTGCCTGCGGGGCTTGAGGTTCCGGCTCGGAAAGGAGCAAGGGTTCATCGTCGTCGGCGACCGCTGGGTGAGACCCGTTCGACAGCCATGCGGGCTCGTCATCGGGCGCGAGCGGATCGGCTGACGGCGATACGGCGGGTTGCGGCGCCGACGGCCGGAGACCCGGTCGCGGCATGTATGACGGGGTGCGACCGCCGTTGAGGTCGGACGCCGTGCCCCATGGGGCAGTCGACGTCGGTGGCGTCCAGGCGGGCAGATCGTCGGCCTCGTCGTCGAGGAGTCCGACTTCGGCGCTGTCCCCAGCAGCGACCGTCGTTTCGACGGCACCACCGGCCGCCTGCGTCGTGGTCGACCCGACCCATGCGGTCGGCGGAGCGGCCTCATGCGCGGAAGCATCGAGCGACAGCTGGCCATCGACGATCGAGCTCGTCGGAGCCGCCGACGGCTCGTGGAGCACGTCGGGTACGGCCGGTCGTGCGGCGACCGACGTCGCGACCGAAGCCGCATCACGGCGACTGCCGGCGACGGACGCCAACAGCTCTCCGCAGGACGGGCATGAGAGCCGTCCATACGGGACCTCGGCGGCACATGCGCCGCAGACGATCGACTGCGCCGTCATCCGTTACCTCGTATACGCCTCGACCCTCCCCGCGGGTCGAAGGTGACTCAGGCTGACAGACGCTCCGAAGCGGTTCTAGTCACCCGACCGGGTGTCAGGGCCTCCCCCGAACGTCCCAGCCGACGACCGGACGCCCTGCGCCGCGATGACCGTCCAAACGGCGGATCGCCACGCGGTCGCGAGCCCGAGGATCACCAGACCTGCGGCGAACAGACCGACGAAGAGCACGAGTAACGCCGCGGCACCGATCGAGACGGCGCCCTCCCCCAAGGCGGCCCGCAGGCCATCCCAGGTCGTGCTCGTCGCGAGCCCGGTCAGGCCGATCACGGCAAGGAGTACCGCCACTGACAGCGAGGCCAACGCGCCGAGACGCCACGGCCGGTGGCGAAGATCTCGAAGCGCTTCACGGAGAGCACCGCGTACCTGCGTGGCCTCGAGGATGACCGTGCGGGCGGCAAGACCTCCGACGATCTCGGCGAACAGCCACGTGAGCAGCATGGCGATGATCGCGTCGGGAGCGCCGCCAAGGATCCGGTAGAGGATCGGGGTCCCGACGTCCGATGGCACGGTGAGCTCGCGATACCCGACCGATGTGAGCCGGAAGCCACTCCAGGCGAGCGCGACGACGAACGGCACCAGCGTGAGGCAGCGGACCGCGAAGACACGCCAGATCGGGTGCCGCATCGTCGTGCGCGGCGAGGTTTCGCCGAGGCCGACGAGCGTCTGGCGCACGCACTCCACCTCGGCCGCGGCAGCGAGAAGTCCACCGCCGATCAGCCACACGAGGGCCACGATCAAGGCCATCGCCCCAGCGGTGATCACCTCGTCAGTACGCCGTCCGAAGGCGATGTCCTCCACGAGCGGCGCCACGACGTTCGCGATGCCGACGGCGGTCGGCAGGACCACGATCGGCGCGAGGACGATCAGCCAGCCGCCCCGCACGAGGAAACCGACGAGTCCGAGCACCCACGTCACCGGGCGCTCGAGGACGGCGAGCAGGGCTGCGACGTATGTCGCACCGATCGCCACCGCCGCGCCCCGACCCTACGGCCGGTGAAGGGCCTCGACCGAGCGGCGAAATGCGGCGAGGACCGTGTCGGCGAGCTCGTTCGCCCGCATCGTCGCGGCGCGCGCCGGCTCGAACCGGAAGGCCGCCCGGACCGCCAGTGGCGCGCGCCAGGTTCGTTCGGGGTCGTCGGGCGGGACCAGCATGCCCACCCGCATCTGGAGTCGGCCCGCATCCTCGAGGATGAACCCGGAGAGCGCTCCCGACAGGGCGGGGCCGAGTCGGGCCAGTGGCGGATCCGGCGGTGGACCCGACGTCGGCGCGACATCGCGGAAGCTGACGACCCCATCGTCGTCGGTGACCCACATCAGTGCCATCCACCAACCGTCGGGGGCCTCGGACGGGCGCGCCATACCGGCACGGAGCGCGCGATCGCCGATGCGGACCTCGTGCTCGCGCAGGAACGACGGTCCGGGCGGTGGGAGTCGATCGGGCACGGCCGCAAGTCTACGCGGCCGTCGGGATCAGGCCGGCTGACGGTCCCCGTCGGTCAGCGGGTCGGTATCGAGCGCCTCGTCGACATCGTCGAGCTCGGCACTGACCTCCTTGAGATCCTCGACGACTGCGTCGGCGGCGGCGGCATCCTCAGGCGTCGCCTCGGGAGCGCGCCCCTCGAGGGTCGCTTCGGCGATGAGCGCATCCGCCTCGGCTTGCAGGTTGGCGACTTCGGCTTCGAGCGCCAGTCGAAGCATCTCGCGGCGGACCTCCGCGTCGGGCGGGGCGAGGGCACCGGCATCGGCCGCGGTGGGCGCCTCGTCCGGATATTCGCCGCTGATCCACGACAGCAGCCGGCTTCGCGGCCGGGCCACCGGGGTCTTGGCGCGAACGATGGCGGCGGCGTCGATGGCGGTCAGGCCTGGCAGGGCGGCGTCCGTCGTGGGATCGACGGCGAGCGCCGCACCGCACGAGGGGCATGTCTCGGGCTCACCGGTATACGTCGCCGAGCACCACGGACAGATGGAGCCCGCCGGCTCGGTCGCGCGCGTGTCGTCGACCATGGCCGGAATGCTACCGCGCAGTCATGCCGTCGGAATACCCCATCGGTCAGGGGTCGGCGCGGTACCGAGCCGTGTATGTCCCACGTTGGACGCGCCGGATCGGAGCCCTATTCCCATTCGATGGTGGCCGGTGGCTTGGACGAGATGTCGTAGACGACCCGGTTGACCCCAGGGACCTCATTGACGATCCGGCTGCTGATCCGACCAAGGACGTCGTACGGCAACTTCGCCCAGTCGGCGGTCATCCCGTCCTCGGATGTCACGGCCCGGATCGCGACCACGTTCGCGTACGTCCGGCCATCGCCCATGACCCCGACCGAACGGACCGGCGTCAGGATCGCGAAGCTCTGCCACAGGCTGCGGTACAGGTTGGCGGCCTTGATCTCGTCGATGACGATCCAGTCGGCCTCGCGCAGCGTGTCGAGTCGCTCGGCCGTCACCTCGCCGATGATCCGGATGGCCAGCCCTGGCCCCGGGAACGGCTGACGAAGGACCATCGCCTCGGGAAGTCCCAGCTCGAGACCGACCTTGCGAACTTCGTCCTTGAACAGGTAGCGGAGCGGCTCGATCAGATGGAAGCGGAGGTCGGCTGGCAGCCCACCGACGTTGTGGTGCGTCTTGATCTTCTGGGCCGCCTTCATCTCGGCGGTCGCGCTCTCGATGACATCGGGATAGAGCGTTCCCTGGGTCAGGAAGTCGATCCGGCCGAGCTTCGCCGCCTCTTCCTCGAAGACCCGGATGAACTCGTCACCGATGATCTTGCGCTTCTGCTCGGGATCCTCCACCCCGGCGAGCCTCGCAAGGAACCGCTCGCGCGCATCGACCATGACGAGCTGCATCCCGAGGTTCTGTTCGAAGGTCTGGCGCAGGAGCTCCGATTCCTTCTTGCGCATCAGGCCGTGGTCGACGTAGATGCACGTCAGCCGATCCCCGACCGCCTGGTGGACGAGTGCAGCGGCGACCGCCGAATCGACCCCGCCTGAGAGCGCGCAGATGACCTTGCCGTCGGAGCCGGTCTCGCGTGCATGGGCATCGACCCGATCGCGGATCCCGGTGACCGTCGTTTCGATGAAGTTCGCGGCAGTCCAAGAAGCGTCGATGCCGGCTATGCCATGGACGAAATTGCGCAGGACGTCCTTGCCGCGCGGCGTGTGGGCGACCTCGGGATGGAACTGGATCCCGTACAGGTTTCGATCCGGGGCCTCGAGGCCTGCGAATGGGGTCGAGTCGGTCTGCGCGGTGGAGACGAAACCTTCGGGCAACCGCGTGATCGAGTCGCCGTGGCTCATCCAGACCGGCTGGTCACGGTCGAGACCTTGGAACAGGCCGTCGCTCGTGTCCAGCTGGACGCTCGCAGGCCCGTATTCACGCTTCCCGGCGGCGAGGACGTCGCCACCGAGCTCATGTGCCATGAGCTGTGCGCCGTAGCAGATGCCCAGGACGGGGATCCGGCCGGACCAGACCGCTGGATCGGGTTTCGGAGCGCCCTCGTCATACACCGACGCCGGGCCGCCCGACAGGATGATCGCCCGGGTCCCGCGTCGCTCGAGCTCCGCATAGGAGGTGTCGTGGGGCAGCAGCTCGGAATAGACGTCGAGTTCGCGGATCCGCCTGGCGATCAGCTGGGCGAACTGACTGCCGAAATCGAGGACGGCGACCGGACCCGTCGTGGTCGAGTCTTCGTCGTCACGATCGGGTGCCGGGGCATGCAGCGCAGTCTCGAGGTATGCCTCGACCTCGGCATCGTCCGGGGCAAGGACGCGGTGTCCCGCGTTCGCGGGCTCACCGTGGACGGTCTTGCCGCGCTCGCGCCGTGGATCGTCGGCCCGGGTCGGCGATGGCGCATGCGCCGGCCCCGTGGATCCGGACTCGTCGGCGTCCGCTCCCGCCACCTTCGTCATCGCGAGATGCCGCCCTCCGCGATCGCTGGTTCCGCCGACACAAGTCTACCGGCCCGCCGGAAGGACGACGGGCCGGGAGAGCGGACGGGTGCGGGGACTGGGAGGAGGGGCGAGGTTCAGGCCGCGACGGCGGGATCCACCGCGCGGGTGCCCTGGCGGTCGAACAGCACCGCGACGAGCGCGATGAGGTTGACGACCGTGAACGTGCCGATCAGCTCGATCCCATCAAGCACGCGCGTGGACGGCAACGTGGCGAACGGTCCGCTCGCAAGCATGAGCGCGCCGATCGTCGCGATACCGACCACGACGCCGATCGTGGCGACGACCGTCGCCAGCGTCTTCGAGCGAGGCGTTCTCAGCACGAGGGCGATGGCGGCTATGAGACCGAATACGGCGAAGACGCCGAGTGGCAGCGTGCCACTGGCCAGGCTATGGGCGGTCGCGGCGTCGCCGGGTCGCGCGGGGAAGCGTCCGGTGGCGATGACGATGTCGGCGACGGCCAGCGCGAACGCGACCAGCGCGGTCGCGACGGCACCGACGCCGAGGAAGATCGCGGCAGTGATCCGCGCAAACGAGGGGGACATGGTGGCGATGGCTCCTGTGACAGTCGAAGGTCCGGGCCGACCGATGTCGACCCGGACCCAAGCCTCGCCCGCGAGCGTCGGACCGTCGATGGTCAGGCGTCGCGTGATCGGCATGGACGGACGTCAGCCCCCGGCTTCCCCGAGCACCTCCTGGATCGCCTTGACGACGGCATCGGGCTTCTCGCCCGGCATGTCGTGCGTGGCGCCCTGGACGATCTCCTGGCGCCCATTCGACGAAAGACCGACCAGTCCGGTCTGGAGCTTCATCCAGATGCCGTCGAATTCCTTGGCGAGCGCTGCCGGCAGGCCCTCGGTCACAGCCGCGCGATCGCCCGCGGTAAGGACGACAAGCGGTAGAGCGCCGAATCCCGGGCTGGCCTCGGCCTGCGCTGCGCTCTTGATCAGATCCAGCCCTTCCGGGTTCCGGCTCGGATCCTTCTCGAAGGCGGCGTCGGCACGCGCCTGGTGGAGCTCATCGGACTCGCCGGCCGTCTCCTTCGGCAGGGCAGCGGCCGACTCTTTGCTGAACGCAGGTGGCCGGACGTCGACCATCACGACCCCGGCGACGTCGTCCGGATAGCGGCCGCCGTAGACCATCACGTTCCACCCACCGGACGAATGCCCGACGAACACGTACGGCGGCTTGAGGCCAGCCGCGGCGAGGAGTGCGTGGAGATCATCGACTTGATCGTTCGTCGTGCGCGGCTTCGGCGCCGGCTGCGACAGCCCGAGTCCGGCCCGGTCATAGCTGCAGCCACGATCCGTCGTCATCAGCGACGTCAGGACGTCGCCCCACGTTCGACGATCGCCGCCAAGACCGCTCTCGAAGATGACCGTCGGTCGACCGGTGTCGGTCGGTCCGACGCACGCGACGCTCAATGTCCTGCCGCCGACATCGATATCGCGCACCCAATCCCGGGCCTCGGCACTCGCGCTGGGGGAGATGGCGGCCGGTGCGCTGGATGGTGTGGCCGAGCCGCCGGCGCACGCACCGGCGAGACTGGCGATGGCGATGGCGCCGACGAGACGCCAGCTGCGGGATCGCATGGTCTTGCCCTCCTGGCTGTCCGGCACGGAGCTGCCGGTGCGGACCAGCCTCGGTCGGCGGAGGGCTGGTGCCATCGGGGTGGACGTGGGAATCTATCTCCGGGTGGACCCGGATGGAACGCGCACGGACGGGCCGTATCGTTCCGGCCATGGTCGGTCGGAGTCGCGTCGCGATGTTCGTCACGGTCCTCGCGGTCGTGGTCCTGGTCAGCGGCTGCGCGCTTGGCGACGCGCCTCCGCCCGCCGGCGTCCGACCCGACGGCTTCCCGACCGGCGTCTTCGAGAAGACGTACGACGATCCCGACTTCGGCCCGATGCGCCTCTCATGGGTCTTCGCGGCGAACGGCGACTGGGCGGAGGTCCCCGAGGCGACCGCCGGACAGACGACAGACACGGGGCCTGCGCGCGGGCACTACACGGTCGACGGTGATCTGCTCTCGATCACGGTCGACACACCACCCTCGTGGAGCGATACCCAGCACCATTGGAAGCTCGAGGGCGACCGGCTGATCACGACCTTCGAGCATTCCGACGATCCAGTCGACGCCGATTTCTTCGCGTTGCTCGACCGACAGCCGTGGGTCCGCGTCCCGTGACGAGGCCGACGATCCTCGTCATCGACGACCACGGCGGTTTCCGGGCCACCGCGCGACGACTCCTCGAGCACGACGGCTGGTCGGTGATCGGCGAGGCGGTCGACGGGGAGACAGGGCTCGCTGCCGCTGCCTCGCTGGCACCCGACGTCGTGCTGCTCGACATCGGGCTCCCTGACGTCGATGGATTCGTCGTCGCCGAGCGCCTTGCGACCGGCGCGGACGCGCCGTCGATCGTCCTGATCTCGAGCCGCGATCCGGAGACCTACCGCGAGCGCGTGCGAACCAGCCCCGCTGTCGCCTTCCTGTCGAAACACGAGCTCGACGGGACCGCCCTCCGCTCGCTCCTCGGGTTGACCGCGTCATGAGCGCCTCGCACCGCCGGATCGTCCTCGGCGCCATCGGGCTGGCGGCGCTGGCCTTCGGCCCGTTCGCGACCTACCAGCTCACTCGGACCGCAGAGCGAAGCCCGGCGCTGCTCCTGGCAGATGTGGCGGTGGGCTGGTCGATGATCGCCGCGGGCCTGATTATCGCCGACCGCCGGCCGGGCAACCGGATCGGGCCCCTCGCGATCCTCACCGGGTTCGCCTGGTTCGTCGGCGACTTCACGAGCTCGGACATCGCGGTCGTCTCCTACCTGGCGACCGTGGTCCACGGCTGGTTCGACCCGCTATTCGCCCTGGTGATCCTGGCCTACCCGTCTGGCCGGATCACTCGTCGCCTGGACCGTGCCCTGGCCATCGGCTTCGTCGCGGTGCAGGCTGGCTGGACCGTCGTCCAGGCCTATGCGCTCCGCCCGATCGCCTGGTGGGACTGCCCGACCTGCATCTCGACCGTCGATCGCTGGACGGCTGCGTATACCGCGCTGGACCCGCTCGGTCGGATCGAAACGTTCCTCCTCGCCGGTCTGAGCATCGGGCTACTCGCGGTGGTCGTCGCGCGTTGGGTATCGGCGAGCGGTGCCGCCCGAAGCCGCCAGACCCCCGTGCTGCTCGCCGGCCTGGTGCTCGCCGGCGGCTTCATCGCGACGTTCGTCTGGCAGACGCTCCTGCCAACGAGTGGCCGCGAGCCGGTCGGTGAGCTTCGCGTGATCCTGCTCGCGCTGTTGCGCGTGCTCGTGGCAATCGCCCTGTTGATCGGCGTCCTGCGCGATGACGCGGCGAAGGGTCGCATCGCCGACCTCGTCGTCCGGCTCGACGGCCTCCCACCGCTGCCCCTCCTGCAGGCGTCCCTGCGTGACGCGCTCGGCGATCCGTCGCTCGAGGTCTATCGATGGGAGGAGGCGATGGCCAGGTTCGAGGACGCCACCGGGCGACCGGCGACACCACCCGCGGATGGCGCGGCCCGCGCCGTGCTCACGATCGGCACGGCCGATGCGCCGGAGCTCGTCATCGCCCACGATCCGGCGCTTCGCGACGATCCCGGACTCGTCTCGGCGGCCGCGGCAGCGGTGCGCCTCGCGGTCGAGAACGAACGGCTCCAGGCGGAGGTCCGCGCGCAGCTCGACGCGGTGACGGCGTCACGTGCCAGGATCGTCGAGGCCCAGGACGACGAGCGGCGGCGGATCGAGCGCGACCTCCACGACGGTGCCCAGCAGCGGCTCGTGTCGTTGCAGCTGTCGCTCCAGATGCTGCGCCGTGACCTCGGTCCGGATGCCGATCCTGCGGCGGTCGCAGAGCTCGAGGCTGCGAGCGCTGAGGCGGCCGCTGCCATCGCGGACATCCGGGAGCTCGCCCGTGGTGTCCATCCCGCGATCCTCACGGAATCCGGGCTCGGTGCTGCGCTCGGGTCGCTCGCCGACCGCGCCCCGCTGCCGGTCGTGGTCACCGACGAACTCGACCGGCGACTGCCCGGCAGCGTCGAGGCGACCGCCTATTTCGTGGCCGCCGAGGCGCTGACCAATGCGATCAAGCATTCGGGCGCGAGCCGGATCGACCTGCGGACGTGGCTCGCCGACGACCAGCTCCATCTCGACGTCTCCGACGATGGCCGCGGTGGCGCGGACACGATGAACGGCACGGGCCTGACCGGGATCCAGGACCGCGTCGCTGCGCTCGGCGGGACCGTCCGCCTCGAGAGCCGCGACGGACAGGGGACACGACTCGAGGTGGCAATCCCGTGCGCGTCGCCGTAGCCGAGGACGTCGTCCTGCTGCGCGAGGGCATCGCGCGCGTGCTGAGGGACGGCGGGTTCGAGGTCGTGGTCTCGGTCGGCGACGCCGGGGCGTTGCTCGCAGCCGTGGACGCCTCACCGGTGGACGTCGCCATCATCGATATCCGGATGCCGCCTACCCACACCGACGAGGGCTTGATCGCCGCCGAGACGCTGCTGGCCCGGACGCCATCGATCCCTGTCGTCGTGCTGTCACAGGCCGTCGAACCGGCTCACGCCGTCCGCTTGCTCGGTGACGGACGAGGCGGGATCGGCTATCTCCTCAAGGAACGCGTGGCCGCGGTCGACGATCTGCTCGAAGCGGTCGAGCGAGTCGCGCGAGGCGGGACCGCCATCGACCCGGCCGTCGTGGCCACCCTCGTCGCCCGTCGTCGCGAGCACGATCCACTGGCAGAGCTCACGCCGCGAGAACGTGAGGTCCTCGCCCTGATGGCCGAGGGCCGATCGAACCGGGCGATCGCCACAACGCTTGTCATCGGCGACAAGACCGTCGAAACGCATGTCGCAAGCATCTTCTCGAAGCTGGGGCTCGAGGAAGCGCCGGATGACCACCGCCGCGTCCTCGCCGTGCTGACCTGGCTCCGGCACGCGTAGGCGCCACCCTTTCCGCTGGGCGTGCGCTACGGCCGGTTGCGCATCGCTTCGGCGGCCATCCCGAGGTAGGCGTCCAGTTCGACGGCGACATCGGCTGGCGGAGATTCGGCCGCGAGCGCACCACGCATCAGCTCGAGCCAGCGGTCGCGCGCCGCTCCGTCGATCGCGAACGGCGCGTGACGCATGCGCAATCGCGGATGCCCGCGTTCGTCGTCGTAGGTCCGCGGACCGCCCCAGTATTGCGCGAGGAAGAGCGTCAGCCGGCGCTGCGCACCCCCGAGGTCCGGTTCGGGGTACAGCGGCCGGAGGATCGGGTCGGTCGCGACGCCCGCATAGAACCGCCCGACGAGCCGCTCGAAGAACGGCATCCCGCCGGCGCGGTCATAGAGGGTCGCAGTGTCGGTGGTCATCGAGGCCCGAGTCTACCGGCGATCGGGCCGAACCCCGTCGGGGTGGGAGGGTCAGCGAACGAGGCGGGTCGTCCGGCGGACGCGTCGATGGCGCTCTTCGCCGCGCAGGTTCGCGGCGGCTACCTCGAGCAGGGCGAGGGCGCTGATCGCGATGATGACCATCCCGACGCTATCCATTCCCGGATGGTGCACAGGCATTCGCCCGGCCGTAACCGGGCGAACGTCCTGTCGTGGTCTAGGCCGGATGACGTAGCCGGCCGACGGGACGGATCTGGCCGAGCGAGCGACCCTACGCCGCGGCGGCGACGGGGGTGACGAACGTCCGCTTCCGAGCGCCGGTCGCGGGTCGCGCGTCAGGCACCGGCTTGGCCACCGGAGCCATCACGCGATGCGCCTGCGGAGTGAAGGTGAACGGCTTGAAGGCGAAGCGGGCGGCGATCCCGTACGTGGCGATCAGCCAGACGAAGAACCCGACCGATGTCCCGCGATCCGCGCCGAAGATCGACAGACCGGTCGCCGAGACCAATGTGCCGAAGACCGACATCGCGATGCCTGCCGTGGCGACGTAGCCGACCAGCGAGGCGGCCCAGCGGCGACCGCGGACGAGGCCGACGACCGCGACGAAGTGGGCGATGCCAAGCGTGGTGCCGAGGATGACCGCCCACGTGGCGATGAGCGGTTGAAGGGGGAGGCTCGGGACGACGAAGAGGGTTGCGCCGAGGACGACGAATCCGTTCAGCGCGGTGAGGAACGCCGCGAAGCCGCGTGTCCCGCGGTGGAAGCGGACCGAGTCATAGGTGCGAGGGGAGGCGCTCATGCGTTCGGGTCCTTTCGTGACATCCGTTCGATGGGGGCAGGATGTGCGGACGGGCCCGCCGGCGGCATCGACGCGCGCCGCGAATCGGCATGGACGGATGTCAACCCTTCGCAGGCGACTCCAGGCGCAAACGCAGGCTTTCGACATCGAGCAGCGCGGCGCGCTCGACCTGCGGCCGCGCCATCGACTCGAACACGCGGTACTTGAGCGGTAGCCCGATCCGGATCGACCAGCGGAGTTCCGACGTGGCGCCGTCGGCCCCGACGGTCGGGGCGACCACCGCCTCGAGATCGATGGTCACGCCGTCCCGATCTCGCCCTTTGAGCGCGATCCGACGGGCGGGCTCGAAGGTCGAGATCTGCGCATCGAACGTGCCGGCGCGACCAGCGGCGTTCTGCTCGACGACCATTCGCTCACCGACCCACGGTTCGCCAGTACGCTCGCGTCGCACTGACCGGATGCCGCTCGCGATGAGCCACGTGGGCCACGCATCGATGTCGGCGACGGCCGCGAAGACGTCGTCCGCCGTGCGCTCGATGGTCGAGTCGATCGCGACGTCGATCGACATCAGGCCTCCCCACTCTCGATCGGACGCAGCCGGAACGAGGGACCGCGCCCGAGCCGCTCGGCCGGTGTCCCGTAGCGGAGGATCAATCCGCGGATCGCCCTCGCGTGGTCCGCGGGATCGAGGCTCTCTGCGATCGCCGCGAACGCCCGCTCCCCGATCTCGACATCGACGCGCGGCTGGTCGAGCAGGTTGAGCGCCCAGCGGGCCGTGTCACCCGCCGCGACGAGCACGGACCCGTCCGGCTCATCGACGTAGCCCACGGCTACGGACCGTGGCAGGCCGGTCCGCCGACCGGTCGTGGTGATCCGGGCGACCCTGCCCTCGAAGACGAGCTCGTCGCCGATCTCGTCCGTCAGCGCGCTCGCTGCCAGGACTTGCCTTCGGTCTGGGTCGACGGTGCGTAGACCATCTCGACCCGCTGCATCTCCCGGATCGTGCGCGCACCGAGGGCCGCCATCGACTGGCGCAGCGCGCCGACGAGGTTCTCGCTGCCGTCGGTGACGTGCGCAGGGCCGAGCAGGATCCGCTCGAGCGTGCCGACCGTCCCGACCTTGATGCGCGTCCCGCGTGGAAGCGTCGGGGATGGGGCGGCCATGCCCCAGTTCGTACCGCGGCCGGGTGCTTCCTCAGCCCGCGCCAGTGGCGAGCCCACCATGAGAACGTCGGCGCCGGCGGCGATGGCCTTGGCGAGCTCGCCGCCCCGGCGCATCCCACCGTCGGCGACGACGGGCACGTAGCGGCCGGTGTCCTCGAAATACGCGTCGCGGGCGGCGGCCACGTCGCTGATCGCCGTCACCTGCGGGACACCGATGCCGAGGACCTCGCGGGTCGTGCACGCTGCGCCCGGACCGACCCCCACGAAGACCGCTGCTGCGCCCTGTTCCATCAGGGCGAACGCGGCATCGGAGTTGGTCGTGTTGCCGACGGCGACCGGGATCGGCATGTAGCGCGTGAACTCGGCGAGCGAAAGCGGGTCGTACTCGGTGGCGATGTGGCGTGCCGACGAGACCTGGCTCTGGACGAGGAACAGGTCGGCCCCGTGCTCGGCGACGAACGGTCCGAACTTGCGAGCCACGGCGGGGGTCGCAGCGACCGCCGCCTTCGAGCCCGCGGCATGGATGGCCTCGATCCGCGCCGCGATCAGGTCTTCACGGATCGGCTGCTGATACGCCTCAGCGAGGACGTCGTGGACCTCGGTGTCCGCTGCCGTCGCGATGCGGTCCAGGATGGCGGCCGGGTCGTCGAACCGCGCCTGGACACCCTCGAGGTTGAGGACCGCGAGCCCGCCGAGACGCGCCAGCTCGCCGGCCATGCGCGTGTCGACGACGGCATCCATCGCCGCCGCGAGGATGGGGATCGAGAGATCGATACCGCAGAACGCCTGGCTGATGTCGACGTCCGCGGGCTCGATCGTGTCGGTGCCGGGGGCGAGCGAGACGTCCTCGAAACCGTACGTGGGGCGGATGCTGTCGACCTTGGACCGGAACGCGCGGCGCGCGGCCGCCGAGGAGCTCATCTCGGGTACGTCCGTCCGATCGATCACGTCGCCCTCCCCTGCCGCCTCACGGTGGGCCGCCTCGCACCCGAGTCTACCGCGATGCCCGGCCGGGCATCCCTACGTCCTTGGGCGGCGATCCCCATCGAGCGTCAGCTCGAACCACGAAGCGCGCTCGCTCTCGCCGAGGTCATCACGGATCCGCTCGATCGCCGTCCGGTAGCCCGGCCAGATGACCTCGGTGTGCGCCTCGTCGACGCCGAGCCAGCGCGCGTCGTCGTGCTCGTAGGAAAGCGTCGGGTCGACCCCGTTCCGGACCCGTACGGCGAAGACCGCCGCCGTGACGATCGCGTCGTACGACGGCTCGTGGAACTGGTTCACGAGATCGAGGTCATAGAACGCCTCGATGACCTCGGGCCCGAAGCCCGTCTCCTCGCGCAGCTCCCGCAGGGCGCCGGCCGCGATGTGGTCATCGGCCTCCAGCGAGCCGGATACGCACTGCCACAGACCGGGCAGGATGCGGTCGGGGCCGCGCCGCAAGAGCAGCACCTCGATGCTCGGCACGTCCCGCGCGGACATGACGACACGAAAGATCCAGCAGTCGACGAGGTCGGGGCGGAGGGGGCTCATGACACGATCATCATCGATGGCCGTTGGCCATCTTCGTCGCGTCGGGGCGCCCACGTAGGCGGAGCATCGCGACGATGCCGACGATCGGCCCCAGGGCGAGGACGATCCAAGCCACGCGCCAGCCATCGGCGTTCGACGGGTCGAGCAGACCGACGCCGAGGATCGTCACGCTCGTCAGCGTGAAGCCGATCGCGGTCTGCACCGAGAGCGCTGATCCCGCGGTCCCGGGCGGCGCGAGCTCCGACACGGCCGAGGAGAACTGTGCCGAATCCGCGACGACCGACACGCCCCAGATGAGTGCCACGAGGACGACGACCGGGATCGGCGCCCCGAACAGGATGCCCGCGACGACCGCGGAGGTGGCAGATGTCGCCATGGCCGCGATCGTCGTTGCGGTGCGGCCCACGCGGTCGGCGATGGCGCCGGCGACCGCCGAGCCGACACCGCCCGCGGCGACGACCGCGAACGCGGTCAACGAGGCCGCCGCGGGATCGACGACGCCGGCGACGGCGAACGTCCCCAGCAGGAAGATCGGGATCCACGTCCACATGGCGAAGAGCTCCCACATGTGCCCGAAGTAGCCGATCGAGGCGAGCCGGACCGACGGCTCACGGAACGCGGCGGCGGCGATGGCCGGTGAGAAGCGCGGGGCCGGGACGTCGAGCGGTCCGTTACGGGCGGTCAGCCCGACGAGCGCCGCTCCGATGACACCCGCGACGCTCGCCGCGACCACGACCGGCCGCCAGTCGACGCCGGCGTACGCCCCGAGGGCACGGAACAGGAAGGGCAGCGCCACCCCGACGGTCAAGGCACCGTTCACGACGCCGATCGCGAGGCCGCGGTCTCGCCGGAACCAGCCGGCACCCATCTTCATCGCGACGGGGTACACGGCCGCGAGTGCGGCGCCCGTCAGGAACCGGAATGGGATCGCCGAGCCTGGGTCGGTCGCGAGCAACCCGAATCCGAGGTTGGCGATCGCCGCGATGATCGCCCCGGCCGCGAACAGTCGCGGAGCAGGGATGACGTCTGGCGCGCCGATCACCGCGAGGCCGATCGCGCCCACAGCGAACCCCAGTTGGACGATCACGGTCAGGAACGGCAGATCGAGCAGCCCGACCGTCCATTCCTCGCGGAGGATCGGGGCGACGGCAGCAGCCGCGAACGACGGTGACATGGCCAGGACCATCCCGACACCGAGGATCACGAGCTGCGTCCAGCGTTCGCTCGGTTCGGCAGTGACGTCGGCCGGGCGCAGCGTCGCCGCCGCGTGCGTCACGGTGGGTCCTTCGGCAGCATCGTGTAGGCGACGCACGTCCCGGTAAGGACCTCCGTCCCGTCGTCACGACGGGCGATGCACCGGAGCGTCGTGATCGGCTTGTCGGCGCGCGCCTCGATCACCTCGGCCTCGGCGGTCACCGTGTCACCGATGTAGGCCGGCGCCGGGTAGTCCCATTCCTGATGAAGGAACACGCTGCCGGGCCCCGGAAGGACCTCGGCGACGAGCGCATTGAAGAGGCCCGTCGTGAGGCCGCCGTGGACGATCAGCCGGCCGGGCCTGGTCCGGCTCGCGAAGTCCTGGTCGAAGTGCAAGGGGTTTCGGTCACCGGTGAGCGTCGCGAACGACTCGACGTCGTCAGCCGTGAATGTCCTGGTCCAGGTCCCTCGCTGGCCGACAGCGGGCGGCGTCCATGCCATCCCAGGCTAGAGGCGCTCGTACCGGTCGACCGGGACGACGAAGACGGTCGCCCCGCCGACCTCGACCTCCAGCGGATACGGCATGAAGAATTCGCCTGGTTCCATGATCGGCGGCATCGGGTTCACGACCTGCGTCCGCGACGTGCACGTATCGCGGATGATCGAGAGGACCTCGTCGACGTCGTCCTCCTCGACGCCCAGGAAGATCGTGGCGTTCGAGCGCTTGAGGAAGCCCCCCGAGCTCGACACGCGGGTCGCGCGGAACTCCTTGTCGAGGAGCGCGTCGACAAGGGCGCCGGCGTCCTCGTTGTGCACGATCGCCACGACGAGCTTCATCGCGCGGAGTATCCGTGCACCACCTCCCCGGGGTCAACGCGTTTCGACGAAGCGTGGCGGTGTACGATGCGCCCTCCCGAACTCACGCGTGCAGGAGCCGACCCGTGTCCATCGACGGTCCGTCCACCGATCCGCGCACCCAGCTGCCGGGGGCGATCCAGGCGGCGACCTCGGATGACCTCGACGCCGCGCTCGACGGCATCCTCGCTGCGGCGGTCGCCGGACTCGGCGCCGATGGGGCCGCGATCCTCCTGGCCGACCCGGACCGAGCCGACCCGCAACTGGCGGCGTCGACCGGCTTTCGCGAGGGCGAGGTCGAGGCGCTCGGACAGACGACCGACATCGAAGGCGTGACGGCTAGCCCGCTCCTCATCGGGCGTGGCGGCGTGGAGGAGACGCTCGGCACGCTGATCCTGCGCTGGCCAAGCGGCACGACGGCCGCCGACCCTGCCGTCATCGACGCGTTCGCATCGCTCGCCGCTCTGGCGGCCGAGCGCGCGCGTCACGCCTCGAACGCCGTCGAACGAGCCGAATGGTTCGAGCGGATGGCTGCGACAGACCCGCTGACCGGTATCGCGAATGAGCGCACCGTCGCTCGCGTCCTCGAGCTGGAGCTTGCCCGCGCCGGGAGGCAGGGTGGCGAGGTATCCCTCGCACTGTTCGACGTCGACGACTTCCGCGCGGCCAACGCGACCGACGGTCGTGCCGCTGACGACATCCTGCGTCGCGTCGCGTCCGTCCTGTCGGAGTCGGTCCGGCTTGTCGACACCGTGGGACGCATCGGGGGAGACGAGTTCGTCCTCGTGGCACCGGGTGCCGCTGGCGTCATCGTGGCGAAGCGCGTCCAGGATGGCATCGCGGCGCTCCCTGGCGTCGCCGGCCGAGGCGTCAGCGTCTCGGCAGGGGTCGCGACCTTCCCGCGTGACGCGGGTGACAGCGAGGCGCTGATCGAGGCGGCCAAGGCGGCCCTCGATCGGGCGAAGTCCGCCGGAGCGGGCAGCGTCGCCGACGGCATTCCCGTGCCGGGGACGCCGGGCTGAACTAGCCGGTCGAGTTCGCCGTCGAGGTCGTCGTCCCGACGGACACCGGATCGCCGGATGGCGCCGTCATCCCGGGCCGCGGTTCGCGGGTGAGCGCGAGCACGAGACCGGGCTCCGCGGGCACGCCGCCCGCCTCGATGAACCCTGAACCGTTCGAGCCGACCGTGAAGCCACCGACCGGCGCGGGCGCCGTGTTGGGGAGGATCATCCAGGCCTCGTAGACCTCATCACCCGCCGTCGGCGCGAGGTCGCGCATCGCGATCCGCATCTGGCCGTCCGACGTCACGGCGGCGATGCCATTCGGTCCCTGGCCCGACGGCGCCGACAGGACGGCCGTCAGCGCACCCGGCTGACTCGCGGCGTCGAGGACGGACGCCACCTGCTGCTGGTACGTCTGCGCAGCGTTCAACTGGCCCTGGAGACTGAGATTCCACGCGCCGAGCAGCACGATCGCCAGGACCGCAGCGATGCCGGCCACCCACGTCAACGGGCGGCGTCTGCGGGCCGTCTCGATCGGGATGGGTTCCGACGCCGGCGCGGGCGCGCCTGCCGGCTCCGGCTCCGTCGTGACCGACTCGGGCAGTGTCGTCACCGGCTCGATCACACGGGCGTCTGCCTGCCGACGCGCGTCGAGGTCGGCAGCGGCCACCGCCATGATCCGATCCCTGAGGGCCGACGGCGGCTCCATCAGCGGCACAGCGACGTCGAGTGCCGGGACGACGGCACCGAGCTCAGTGAACTCCTCGTGGAGCTCCGTGCAGTCGGCGAGATGGTCGCGGACGGCGTCCATCTCCGGCTCGGACAAGGCGCCCAGCACGAACGACGCGGCGAGGTCGCGGACCTCGTCGCAGGTCAGCCCTCCGGGCTGGCCATCCGGCCGTCGTGGATCGGTCATGGCGACAGCAACTCCCGCATGGCGAGCAGGCCGAGCCGCATCCGACTCTTGACGGTCCCGAGCGGTGTCCCGGTTCGTTCGGCGATCTCGGTCTGGGTCAGACCGCCGAAATACGCGAGCTCCAGGGCTTCGCGCTGGACGTCACTGAGCGACGCCAGCGCGGCGCGCACCTCGTCCGCATCGAGGTTGGACGAGACCTCGCCCCAGACGTCGGGCAGGCGCATCGCCGGCGGCGGGGCATCGTCGCGCTCCGGTAGGTCGACCGTGGCCCGCCGCCGGCGCACTGCATCGATCGCACGGTGATGCACGATCGACAGCAGCCACGTCTTCACGCTGCCCCGACCCTCGACGTATCGACTCGCATTCCGCCAGACACCAAGGAACGCCTCCTGCACCACATCCTCGGCGAGGGTCGCGTCGTTGGTGATCCGATAGGCGATCGAGTAGGCCATGGTCTTATAACGCTCGTACAGGTCGTCGAGCGCCCCGAGCTCATCGCGGGCGATCCGCTCCAACGCCGCGCGGTCCGCGTCGTCAGTGACGGTCGCCACGCGGAGCGGGAGCGGGCCCGACGACTCGCTCATCCCTTGATGCGCACGCCGCCCGCCGGCGGTTCACCGTGGGCGGCGCGGGCACGCACCAACCCGATGATCTCCTCGCTGACCTCAGCGATGGCGCGGGTCGCGTCGACGACCGCGACACGCTCGGGCTCCGCGGCCGCGATGGCGAGGAACCCGTCCCGAACGCGCCGATGGAAGGCGAGGTCATACTCGGCCTCGAAGCGGGTCACGTCGCCGGGTGCCTTGCGGGCGAGCCCAGCCTCGACGGGAACATCGAGTAGCACCGTCAGGTCCGGCCGGAGGCCGTCCGTCGCGCGGTCGTTCAGCTCGCGCAGCATCGCGACGTCGAGTCCCGCGCCGTAGCCCTGATACGCGAGCGTCGAATCGGCGAAGCGAGCGCAGACGACGGTGTCGCCGGCGGCCAGGGCTGGACCGATCACTTCGCGAACGAGTTGACGCCGAGCCGCGTTGAACAGCATCGCGTCGGCCAGCGGGTCCGTCGGCGCGGTCGACCCGGTTCGCTCGAGCAGCAGCTCGCGGATCCGTTCACCGAGCCAGGTGCCGCCGGGCTCGCGCGTCAGGCGGACGATCATGCCGAGATCCCGAAGATGGCCGGTGAGACGTTCGGCCTGGGTGGTCTTGCCACCACCGTCCGGGCCGTCGATCGTGATTAACGCGCCACGTTGGACGCCACCTCCTGACATCGGCGCGAGTGTAGCCGAGGGTCCGGGCCGATCCCGAGCGTCCCGACTCATCCGCCGTGGCTCGTGGCGCGTACCCTCGACGCCATGGGACGCCGTCGTGGATCGCTTGCAAGACGCGTGCTCGGCGTTGCCCTCGCCATCGGGC
>DATNFQ010000298.1:0-3204 GCA_035606295.1 Patescibacteria group bacterium | reverse complement strand
CCGGGAGCATCTACGACCTCGGTTACCGCGGATACGACGGGCCGCGATCGGGTCGCCCTGTTGTCGTCCGCGCGCTGCTGCGCCAGAGCCTCCAGGAGGCGTATGGGATCGGCCGCGGCGGCCGAGCCAAGGTCGCACCCTTCCTGCTGCTCATCTTCAACGCCGTCCCGGCGATGCTCGCGGTCGGCATCAGCGCGTTCCTGAACCAGGCGGGCGGCTCCGAGGTCCTCGAGCAGGGGATCCCCATCCGGCACGACACCTACTGGAGCCTCACGTCGACCTTCGTCATGCTCTTCTGTGCCGCCCAGGCGCCTGAGCTGTTCGGGCGCGACCAGCGCTACGGGGTCCTGCCGCTCTACTTCTCGCGCGTGCTGACCAGGGTCGACTACGCGCTGGCCCGGGTGGGTGGCCTGTTCATCGCGATCTTCATCGTCGCCCTACTCCCTCACCTCATCCTCACCATCGGGGCCGTCCTCGGGGCCCCGGACCCCGTAGCGGGGCTACAGGACGAGCTGCCCGAGATCCCGTCGTATCTCGCCATGACCTTGATCGGTTCGGCGGTGTTCGCCGGCGTCTCGTCGGTCGTCGCTTCCTACACGCCCCGACGGGCGTACGCGGTCGCGGGGATCATCGCGCTCTTCATCGTCCCGCCGATCGTGATCGGCATCATCGCGGCGCTCTCGGTCCCGGATATCGCGAAGGTGTTGCTGCTCGCAAGCCCAAGCGACGTCGTCGACGGCGTGAACGGCGCGATCTACGGCCCGCTGCGGATCGGCAGCGAGACGTTCCAGATCGCGACCTTGCCCGGTTGGGTCTACGTCGTCACGGCCCTGGCCTACGTCGCCGGCTCGCTGGCGATCGTGCTCCGGCGCTACCTCACGGTGACCGTGTGACATCGATCGAGCCCACGGTGCCGGTCGAGCCGAGGATGCCGGTCACGGCGCCGGAGCCAGTCGTGCCTGCGCCGCCCGTCGTACCTGCGATGCAGGTCGACCATGTCTCGCGCTGGTACGGCAACGTGGTCGCGGTCAATGACGTTTCGTTCGCCCTCGGTCCAGGCATCACCGGATTGCTCGGTCCGAACGGCGCCGGGAAGAGCACGCTCCTCCATCTCCTCGCGGGCCTCCTTGCGCCGTCCGCCGGATCGGTCCGAGTCGGCGGACGGACGGCGTTCGGTGACCCGGGCGTCTATTCGGTCGTCGGGCTCGTCCCGGAGCGCGAGGCGGTCCCGGGCTATCTCACCGGGCGCCAATTCGTCCGGTCGAACGCCGAGCTGCAGTCCGTCCCCGACGTCGGGACCGCCACGGATACGGCCATCGCCACGGTCGAGATGACGGATGCGGCGGATCGGCCGATCCGCACGTACTCGAAGGGCATGCGCCAGCGGATGAAGGTGGCCGCCGCCCTGGTCCACGAGCCACGGATCCTGCTGCTGGACGAGCCATTCAACGGGATGGATCCGCGTCAGCGTCTGCACATGATGGAGCTGCTCCGACGGATGGCCGCGGACGGTCGCGCGATCCTCTTCTCGTCGCACATCCTCGAGGAGGTCGAGCGCCTCGCGGAGGCGGTCCTCGTCGTGTACGCGGGGCGGTTGGCTGCGTCCGGGGACTTCCGGTCGATCCGGCGCCTGATGACCGATCGACCACACCGTTTCACGATCCGCTCGTCCGACGACCGTGGCCTGGCCGCCGCGCTGCTGGCGAACCCGGCCGTGTTCGGCGTCGAGCTGCTCGACGGGCGTCTCGCCGTCCAGGCATCGGACCTCGGGGCGTTCGCCCGCATCGTCGCCCCGATCGCCCGAACGGCCGGGATCCGGCTTCACGAGCTGACGCCGACCGACGACACGCTCGAAAGCGTCTTCAGCTACCTGGTCCGCCGATGAGGCCATTCAGCACCCTCATCGAGCTCACGCTGCGTGCCCTGGTCGGTCGCCGTAGGACCGTGCTGATCGCGCTCCTCGCGTGGCTCCCGGTCCTGCTCGGCATCCTGGTCCGTGTCGGTGGCGGTCGTCCCGATGCGAGCCAGATCCTCGACGCACTGGTGATCCGGACCGTCTGCCCGCTCGTGGCGCTGGTCGTGGGCACGGGCGTCATCGGCTCGGAGATCGAGGACGGCACCCTGATCTTCCAGCTCGTGAAGCCCGTTCCGCGCTGGCTGACCGCCGCCGCCAAGGCCCTCGTCGCGGCATTCCTCACCGCGATCCTCATCGTCCCGCCGGTCGCGGTCACGGGTCTGCTGCTGGGTGGTCTCGGGCCGGAGTCGATCCAGACCAGCGTCGGCTTCGCCGTCGCCACGCTGATCGGTGGGACGGCCTACGCGGTCGGTTTCACGGCACTTGGTGTGATCACCAGTCGAGCATTGATCGTCGGCCTCGGGTACACCCTCATCTGGGAGGGGATCCTCGCCGGCATCCTGGAGGGGACGCGCTTCCTGTCCGTGCGTCAGGCGACGCTCGGTGTCGCATCGACGCTGACGGGGCGAGATGTCGGGTCGGATCCACTGGGCATCGGCGTGTCGATCGTGATCCTCGCCGCCGTCATCGTGGGCGGGTTCGGCGTGACGTCGGCACGCCTCCGGCGCTTCCAGCTGCGCACGGCGGACTGATCCGCGCCCGCCGTAGCGCCACGCTTGACGCTATGGCGTCGTGACCCTAGCATCCCGATGACAAGGGCGCTTGCGCACCGAAGTCATGACGACTTGAGGAGCTGACCGAGGTATGGACGTCGCGGCACTGACCAGCGGGCTCGTGACGGGATTGCGCGAGGGCGTCGAAGCTGCCCTGATCATCGCGATCATCTGCGCATATCTCGCCAAGACGGGAAACAGGAGCCAGTTCCCGCTGGTCTTCCTCGGCGCCGGCACCGCGATCGGTCTGAGCGCGATCCTCGGCATCCTGCTCTACGTCACGGTCGGTGGGTTCGAGGAGCCCTACGAGCAGCTGTTCGAGGCGGCGACGCTCATCGCCGCGGCGAGTGTCGTGACGTGGATGCTGTTTTGGATGCGTCGCCAGGCGCGGTCCGTGAAGGGCGAGCTCCAGGCCGCCGTCGACCGCGCGATCGACAAGGGGTCGGTCCGGGCGCTCGCGGTGCTTGCCTTCATCGCGGTCATCCGCGAGGGCCTCGAGACGTCACTCTTCCTTGTCGGCCAGGCGAACTCCGCCGAGCAGGGCGCGATCTGGGTCCTCGTCGGAGCGCTCATCGG
>DATNFQ010000297.1:0-2213 GCA_035606295.1 Patescibacteria group bacterium | reverse complement strand
GGCCGGCTCGGTCTGGGTCGCGAACGCGGGCGACGGAACGATCACGAGGATCGACCCCGAGAGCGGCCGGCCCGCCAAGCCCCTGAGCGTCGGCGCGACCGAGCTCGCCTTCGGCGCCGGCACGCTCTGGGCCAGCCAGAGGACGGCCAATCGGGTCGCGCGCATCGATCCGGAGACGGGCGACGTGCAGTCGATCGAGGTCGGCAACGGGCCCACGGGCATCGCGTTCGGCAGCTCCAGCGCCTGGGTGGCCAACAGCCTGGACGGGACGCTCGCGCGAATCGACCCCGAGACCAGCTCGGTCGCCGACGTCATTCCGGTGGGGAACGGCCCGACAGCCGTGGCGGCCGACTCCAGCGGCGTCTGGGTGAGCAACGCGTATGACGGGACGGTAGTGCGGGTCGATCCGCGAACGAGCCAGGTGGCCAGACGGATCGACATCGGGAACCGGCCACAGGGGATAGGGGTGTCGGAAGGCGAGGCGCTGGTGAGCATCGGCGAGTCCGACGCCGCTCACCGCGGCGGCGCCCTGATCGTGCGGAACCCCGCCATCGTCGAGTCGATCGACACCGCTCTCGCCGGCAGCACGACCGAGTGGATGCTCCTGCGCATGACGAACGACGGCCTCGTCGCGTTCAACGAGACCAGCGGGCTCGCTGGGGCGCAGCTCGTGCCCGACCTGGCCCTCTCGCTTCCGACACCGACGAACGATGGGAAGACGTACGTCTTCCATCTGCGACCGGGCATCCGCTACTCGACCGGGGGAACGGTCAGGCCGTCCGACGTCCGCGCCACCTTTGAGCGCGACTTCGAGGCCGGTAGCGCCCCATACGCCGGCGGCATCGTCGGCGCGTCGCGCTGCATAGAACGCCCCAGGCGCTGCGATCTCTCCGACGGGATCGTCGCGAACGACGCAGCGCGGACAGTGACGTTCCATCTCGTCGCGGCCGACCCGAACTTCCTGTACAAGCTCGCGCTTCCGAACGCCTTCGTCCTGCCCGCGGGCACACCGCTGCGTGCCCGCGGCACGCATCCGCTGCCGGCGACGGGGCCGTACGTGATCGCGAGCTACCGGCCGCAACACTCGGTCAGGTTCGTCCGGAACAGGTCGTTCCATGAGTGGTCGAAGGCGGCTCAGCCCGACGGCTATCCGAACCAGATCCTCTTCGAGATGGTCGATACGCCGGACCAAGCGGTGAAGGACGTGATCGAGGGTCGGGCGGATGCCTTTGGCAGCATCGGAGGGCTTCCGTCTCAAGACCTGCTCGAGCAGCTTCAGACCCGGTTCGCGGATCGGGTGCGCTCGAACCCATATCAGCGGGTCTTCGCCCTCTTCCTGAACACCCGCGTTCGGCCGTTCGACAGCCTCGACGCGCGCAGAGCGCTGAACTACGCAGCCGACCGGGCGGCGGCGGTGAGCGTTGCTGGCGGCCCCGACGCCGCCCAGGCGACATGTCAGATCCTTCCTCCTGACTTCCCGGGCTACCGGTCCTACTGCCCCTACTCCAAGGGCGCCTCGGCGGACGGACGGTGGAGGGCGCCCGACCTCGCCAAAGCGCGCGCCCTCGTCGACGCGTCGGGCACGCGTGGGATGAAGGTCACCTTCTGGTCATGGGCGCCAGCGGCGGACTTCGGCGTGTATGCGGTGAAGCTGCTCAGGTCGCTCGGGTATCGAGCGACGCTGAGAGTCCTCAGCCGCACGGGGTACTTCTCCGTCGCCAACGATCCACGGACGAGAGCGCAGATCGGCTTCATGCCGTGGACGTCCGACTATCCGGCCCCGTCAGGATTCTTCGACCCGCTGCTTACCTGCGCGTCACGCGTCCAGGGCCCGGCGAACGCGAATGCAGCCGGGTTCTGCGACCCGCGCATCGACCGGGCGATCAGCGACGCCATGACTACACAGACCAGGAATCCCGACGCCGCTCGCGGCCTGTGGGAGCGCATCGACCGGCAGACGGTCGACGAGGCGCCGTGGGTGCCACTCGTCAGCCCGAAGATCGTCAACGTGCTCTCCAAGCGGGTCGGCAACTTCCAGTACAACCCGATGTGGTCGATGCTCATCGACCAGCTCTGGGTCCGGTAGACGCCGTGACTCGCGGGTTCAGCGGCTCGGACGCCGGGAAGCTTTGACAGGCTCGCCCCGCGCGGTAGCCCGGTCCGGCGCTCAGGAGCCCCAGCCGTCATGGGGGGCGTGCTCGCCCGGCTCGAAG
>DATNFQ010000296.1:0-13682 GCA_035606295.1 Patescibacteria group bacterium | reverse complement strand
GTCGTGGAAGAGCCCGAACAACGCGCCGGTGTTCTTTGAATGGATAAGGCGCACGTAGTCGCCGATGACCTGGACCTGCTCGCCGGGCGACAGGAACGACACGAGCCACGCCTTGGCCAGCTGGTCGAGGACGAAGACCGCCGAGGCGATCCCGATGAAGATCGGCCAGCGCGCCCGTCCTCGGCCCGTAGCCCTGGCGGCGCCTGCGGTGACCGTGCTCAACCGAGCCTCCGAAGGGCGATGCTCACGGGCTCGGCGTCAAGGGTGACCGCCGCGCGGTGCGCGTCAGCGGGGGGCTCGCCGTGGCGGAGCTCGGCAAGCGTGTCGTCGGCGACGGCTGGTAGGAATGCGGCGACGGCCTCGGGCAGGCCGACCACCCAAAGCTCGATCCGGTCGTCGAGCTCGAGCTCCGCATCGCGCCGCAGCTCCTGGATCGCGCGGGCGAGCTCGCGCGCATCGCCTTCCGCGCGGAGGGCATCGGTCAGGGCGGTGTCGAGGACCATCACGAGCCCATCATCCTCCGCCACGGCCGTTCCTGGTCGCGGGGTGGCCTGGATGTCGACCTCGTCGGCGGCGAGTGTCTGACCCGCGATGCTCACGGATCCATCGTCGAGGAACGTGACCTCGCCGTCGCGCGCCGCGGCCATCACAGCCGGGATCGCCGAACCGAGCCGCTTTCCCACCTTCGGCAGGAGGACCTTCACCCGCCGGTCGACGAGCTCGGAGTCGTCACGGATGAGCGTGACGTCCTTGAGGTTGCCCTCGCGAGCGATGACGTCGATCAGACCCTGCGACGCGAGGGCCGACCCATCGCCGCCGCCGGGGAGTGCCAGCCAGCCCCGCGCGAGCGGCTGGCGGGTCTTGATGCCCGCCTGACCGCGGAGCCCGCGGATCAGCTCGACGGCCCGTCGGGCGATCTCGACCGACGACTCGAGTCGTGCGTCTCTGTAGCCGGTGAGCTCGTCCGCCGGCCATCGGGTCAGGTGCACGCTGTCGGGCGCGCTCGCATCCACCGTCGTGACGAGGTTGCCGTACATCGCGTCGGAAAGGAACGGCAGGATCGGCGCGAGCATCCGCGATGTCGCGACCAGGGTCTCGTGCAGGGTCGCGAACGCGGCGGCGCGGTCGGCGGTGTCGTCGGCACGCGAGAACCGGCGGCGGTTGAGCCGTAGATACCAGGTCGACAGGTCGTCGATGAAGCTCGACAGGGCACGTGTCGCACCGACGCCATCGACGTCGCGCAGCCGCGCTTCGACCACCTCGGACGTGCCGGCCGCTCGCGACAGGATCCACGCATCGACCGACGGTCGCTCCGCGACCGGTGGAGCCGACCCATCGGGCGTCCAGCCGGCAAGCCGGGCATACGTCACGAAGAACGCGTAGACATTCCACAGGATGAGCAGCTCGCGGCGCGCCTCGTCGGCCGCGTGCCAGCCGAAGAGGATGTTCTCCTCGGGCCGCGCCTTGGCGAACATCCAGCGCATGACGTCGACGCCCATCCGCTCGGCCGCCTCGTCGAAGTCGATCGCGTTGCCCCAGCTCTTGTGCATCGGGCGGCCGTCCTCGCCATAGACGAGGGCGTAGCCGAAGATCGTCTTGAACGGCTCCTTGCGGACGAGGACCGTGGACATCGCGAGCATCGAGTAGAACCAGTTCCGGAACTGCCCGGGGAAGCTCTCGGTGATGAAGTCGGCCGGGAACCACGTCGCCCAGTAGTCGGGCTCCTCGCGGTAGTGGAGCGTCGAGAACGGGACGATCCCGGCGTCGAGCCAGGGATTACCGACGTCCTTGATCCGATCGACCGGCTGGCCGCAGTTCGGGCAGGCGATCTTGACCTCGTCGACCCATGGTCGATGCGGGGTGTGGCCCTCGAACCGGTCCCAGCCCTCGATCGCGCGTTGCTGCAGCTCCTCGCGACCACCGATCACCTCGATGGTGTCGCAGGCCGAGCAGTCGTAGATCGGCAGCGCCAGCCCCCAGTAGCGCTTCTTGCTGATCATCCAGTCGTGCATGTTGCGGAGCCAGTCGAGCTCCCGCTCATAGCCGAAATCGGGGATCCAGCGGATCTTGTCGACGACTTCCATGATCTGGTAGCGAAGACTCCGGTCGACCTGCTCGGCGGTGAGCGTCTCGCGCGGCTGGTCGTAGACCTCGCCCATGCTGATGTACCACTCGTCGACCAGCCGGAAGACCAGCGGCGTCCCGCACCGCCAGCAATGCGGGTACCGGTGGTGGTACGCCTCGAGCCGGTAGAAACGGTCCGTGTCCTTGAGGTGCTCGACGATCGGATCGGTCACGTCGCGCACGTCGCGATGGCTGAGCGACCCGAACCCATCGAGGAAGATGCCGGAGTCATCGATCGGCGCGATGACCGGGAGCCCGAGCGACTTGCCGAGCTGGAAGTCCTCGGCGCCGCAGCCGGGCGCGATGTGGACGATGCCAGTGCCCTCGTCCTCGCCGACCTCGTCCCAGGGCACGACGCGGTGCTCGTAGCCGTCCTTCTCGAACGTCGAGCGGACCACCGGTAGCTCGTCGAACGGTCCCTCGTAGCGCCAGCCGACGAGGTCGGCGCCTGGGCGTTCCTCGAGGACCTGGAACGGACCCTGGAGCGCCGACTTCAGGGTCCCCTTCCCGAGCCAGTACAGGTCGTCACCCTGGCGGACCTTGACGTAGCGCAACGCCTCGCCGACCGCTGCGGCGACATTCGACGTGAGCGTCCACGGGGTCGTCGTCCAGACGAGGAGCGCCTCGCCGGGCCGGTCGACGAGCGGGAGCTTGACGGTCAGCCCCGGATCCTCACGATCCTGGTAGCCCTCGTTCATCTCCATCTGCGAGATGCCGGTCCCGCAGCGAGCGCACCACGGCATCGTGTCGTGGCCCTTGTACAGCCAGCCTCGCCGATGGCATTCGGCGAGCCAGCCCCAGATCAGGTCGTTGTTCTCGTTGCTGAACGTGAAGTAGCTGCCGCCGATCTCGGGCAACCCGAGGCGGCCGACCAGCATCTCCACGGTGTCCGTCACCGGCCCATCGGCGCCTTCGACGGTCGTCACCGCGCCCGGGTCGGAGCCGAGCAAGTCACCGAGGCGCCGCAGCTCGGCGGGGTCGTTCCAGTCCATCCACATCCCGAGCCGTATCGACTGCTCCGTCTGACGGGCGGCGAACGACAGCACGCGCTGCTTGCAGAGCGTGACGAAGCGATCGATGCCGAACGCTTCGATGTCGCGCTTCGATGTGAAGCCGAGATCGCGCTCGACGTTCACCTCGACCCACAGGCCCTGGCAGTCGAACCCGTTCTGGTACCGCTCGTCCTCACCGAGCATCGCGTGGAAGCGCTGGTACAGGTCCTTGTACGCGCGACCCCAGGCGTGATGGACGCCCATCGGGTTGTTGGCGGTGATCGGCCCGTCGAGGAAGCTCCAGCGCGGCCCACCGGCGTTCTGCGCCCTCAGCCGGGCGAACGTCCGACGCTCACGCCACGTCTCGAGCAACTCGTGTTCCTGGGCGACCAGATCGGGCTTCGAGGTGACGGATCGGAACATGCAACTCCGGGCTTGGCGCGAGGGCTGGGCGCAGGGAACGAGCGGCCGAGGATCGACCGGAAGGCCCCGAGAACGAGTCCGAGTATCCTACGCGCGATGCAGAACCCGCAGGAGGCGCGACCGCGCGCCAGGTCGCCTTTCACGGCGGCATTCCTGTCCCTGATCTTCCCCGGCCTGGGCCACGCGTATGCCGGTGCGCCGACGCGCGCCCTGCTGTTCGCCACGCCCCCGATCCTGCTCATCGCGCTGACCGGCGGGATCGTGATCCGGATGGGTCAGTTCCAGCTCCTCGGCGCGTTCCTGCAGCTGGTCGGCGCGATCTTCGCGTTCAACCTCATCGCGCTCGTCTATCGGCTCATCGCCATCGTCGATGCCTACCGGGTGACCGACTATCTGAACGCCTACGCAGCCTCCGGCGACGGTCGGCTCGGGAAGGCACGGATGCCGAAGAACCCGCTCTCGCTGGCGGGTCTCGCGGCGGTGATCCTCGTGATGGGCAGCGCGCATGTGGTCGTCGCCCGATACGACCTGCTCGCCCAGGACGCGCTGGGGAGCTGCATCTTCGTCGATGAAGGCAGCGACGCCGGCTGCGACACCGCGGACGCATCGCCGACGCCGGTCGACACTGGGGAAGTCAACCCCACCGACACGCCGACGGACGCGCCGACCCCCGATCCATCGCTCGCCGGTACGCCCGTCCCGAGCGTCGACATCCCGCCATGGGACGGCAAGGAGCGGCTGAACATCCTGCTCATCGGCTCCGACGAGCAGCGCGGCGGTCACAACACCGACACGATGATCGTGGTCTCCGTCGACCCCGTCACCAAGCAGGTCGCGATGTTCAGCCTGCCACGCGATACGGTCGACGTCCCCGTCCCGCCTGGCCCGGCGCAGCGCGTCTGGGGCCGCGACTACGGCCAGAAGATCAACTCGTTCTTCGCCAACAACCGGCGCCGGTCCGACCTCTGGCCAGGCAACGACCGGACTCGCGGCTACAACGCCCTCAAATCGATCCTCGGCGAGCTCTATGACCTGAAGATCCGCTACTTCGTCGAGGTCAACTTCGACGGCTTCAAGAAGTTGGTCGACGCGGTCGGTGGCGTGACGATCAATGTCCAGGTCCCGGTGAGCGATGACGAGTTCCCGGGGACCGATGGACGTACCCAGCGCCTCTACATCCCCAGCGGCCTCCAGCACATGGATGGCGATCAGGCGCTGCGATACGCGCGTTCCCGGCACACCTCGACCGACTTCGACCGTGGCGCCCGCCAGCAGCGCGTCTTGCTCTCGCTCCGCCAGCAGATGGATCCGCAGGCGCTCATCCCGAAGCTGCCCGACCTCGTCGCCGCCTTGAAGTCGACCGTCCGGACGGACATCCCGGTGAGCCAGCTCGACGAACTGCTCGGGCTTGCGTCACAGGTCGACACGGCGAACATCCGCTCGTACGTCTTCGCGCCGCCCCTCTACTCCTACGACACCTGCGCGGACGCCCGCGGCTGCATCGTCGTGCCGAACATCGCCAGGATCAAGCAGGCGGTCAAGAACGCCTTCTCGGCCGATCCGCGGGACGAGGCGCTCCGTCAGTCGCTCGCGGGCGAGGGCGGCCACCTTTGGGTGCTCAATGGCACGTCCGACTCGACTCGGGGACCGGCGTTGTCCGCCTATCTCGAATACCACGGTCTCGCGGCATCCGCTCCACGAGGGCGCCCGAAGGGATCGGTCCCCTCCGATACCGTGATCACCGTCTACAACGGCGCCGAGGAAAAGCTCGCGGCCACGATCGCCTACCTTGAGAAGACGTTCGACGTCCAAGTCAAGACGAAGACCGATCCGACGATCCCTGTCGACGTCGTGATCACCGTCGGGCGGAACACGCCGAACCTCCAGGCGCCGCCCTCGTCCTGACCAGCCCGCGCCTGAGCGCGGGCGCCACGAGCTCTACTCGATCGGTGTGAGCCAGTGCTGGTACGCCGGCAGCTGCCCCCGGACCGCCTCGAAGTAGCGGTCGCGCACGAGCCGGGCGATCGGGCCGATGCTGCCTGACCCGACCGGCCGGTGGTCGACCTCGATGACCGGCGAGACCTGGACGCCGGTGCCACAGACGAAGATCTCGTCCGCGACGTAGAGCTCGGACCGGTCGATCGACCGCTCCGCGGTCGGGATCCCCTCGTTCTGCATCAGCTCGACGAGTGCCTTGCGCGTGACACCCTCGAGTAGGTCGTCGCTCACGGGTGGGGTCAGCGCGACGCCGTCGCGAACCACGAAGACGTTCGCAGCCGACGATTCGTTGACGTGGCCGCCCGCCGTCAGGACGATGGCCTCGTCGAAGCCGTTGAGTTCGGCTTCTGACTTCTGGAACGCCATGTTCACGTAGCCACCGACGATCTTGCCGCGGGCCGGAAGCGCCTCGTCCGCGTTCCGCCGCCAGGACGACGTCATCAGGCGCACGCCGTTGGCCGTATCGATGTAGTTCCCGAATGGCAACGTGATGATGTACAGCTCGTTGTCGAGATCGTGCAGCCGGACGCCGATAGCCTTGGTCGACTTGTAGAAGGACGGGCGGATGTAGACGTCCTCGCGGAAGCCGTTCCGCCGGACCGTCTCCAGGATGAGCCGAGTCAGCTCGTCGACTGACGGGATGTCCTTCATCAGCAGGATCCGGCACGACTGGCGGATGCGCTCGACGTGCTCGCGGACCTTCAGCCCGTAGAGCCGTTCCTGGTCGGCGTTCCAGTAGGCGCGGATGCCCTCGAACGTGGCCGTCCCATACATGAACGCGTGGGTCATGATGCTGACCTTGGCGTCCCGCATCGGGACGAAGTCGCCCTCGAAATAGCAGATGAGGTCGTCCAGGCTCCCGGGGGTCGGGGCGTGGTGCGTCGAGGGGGCGGGCGTCGCTCCCGCGCTGCCGGATGTCGTCTCGGTCGTCATGCGGCGCACTCCTGCGTGACGGCGCGATGCGCTCGCGCTGGGACTTGCAAGGTGGCCGAGTATACCGTCCCGGCCGAGGAGCCCAGCCGGCTCGACCCGGCCGCTCAGCCCGTGACGATCGCCGTCACGATGCTCAGCGCGATCACGCCGACGATCGCGACCGCGACGAGGACCATCTGGCGCTCGCCGACCTGGGCGAACCCGACGGCCGCGGCGATCACCCGGGTGATGGGCGTCGCGATCACGGTGATCAGGCCGAGCCACAGGAAGCCGGCCGGCTGGAGCGATGTCACATCGGCCACGATCGTCGAGAGGTCCAGACGCGGGCCGCCGCTGAGCGGCGAGATCCCCTCGACCAGCATCAGCAGCACCCCGATGAACAGCAGGGCTCCGGCGACGTACGTGACGGCGATGAGGAGCCGGCCGATCGATCGGTCGAAGGAGGTCATGCGACGACCTTCATCAGCATCTCGAACGCCGTGTAGAGCAACACGGCGACGAACAGGAAGCGGAGCACACGTACGTCGACGCGGTGCGAGATCCGCGACCCGATGCTCGCGCCGAGGAACACGCCGATGACCGTCGGGCCCGCGACGTACGGATCGACGCCGCCATGGATCACGTAGATCACCGCGCTCGCGGCCGCCGTGATGCCGACCATGAGATTGCTCGTCGCGGTGGCGACCCGTAGCGGGACGCCCATGCCGAGGTGCATCAGGGGCACCTTGACGATGCCACCACCGACCCCCAGCAGCGCGGAAAGAACCCCGGCACCGGTCGCCCCGACGACGCCGAGGCGCATGTTCCGGACCTCGTACGTCTCCGGCTCGCCTGGAGGCCCGGCCGGTGCGGCCGGCGTTCGAGCGCGGAGCATCGACACGGCGACGTAGATCAACAGCCCGGCGAAGAGCAACGCGAGCAGGCGCTCGGCGAGAAGGAACGCGATCGAGCCCCCGATGAGCGCACCGATCGCCGTGAACAGCTCGAGGCGCATGCCGAGCCGAAGGTCGGCCGTGTGCCGTTCGAGGTAGACCCCGGCGGCCACGCTGCTGGTCATGATCACGCTGACCAGCGAGACTCCGACGGCCTCGCGCAGCTCGAGCCCGAAGACGAGCGTGAGCAACGGGACGATGAGCACCCCGCCGCCGAGTCCGAGCAGCGAACCGAAGACGCCGGCGGCAGTGCCGCCGGCGATCATCAGGAGCGCGACCGCCATGTCAGGTCAGCCGGGTGAGTGCGGGCGCGGAGAGCGAGGGGCGGACGAGCTCGACGCGACGCGCCCCGGGGGCTATGGGCGGAGGTGCTGGGGCGCGTACGGGAGCAGCGCGACGTGGCGTGCGCGCTTGAGGGCCACGGCCAGCTCACGCTGGTGCCCGGCGCACGTTCCCGTCTTGCGGCGCGGCTCGATCTTGGCGCGCTCCGAGAGATAGCGGCGGAGGCGGTTGACCTCCTTGTAGTCGATCAGCGTCGTCTTGTCCGCGCAGAACGCACACACCTTGCGGCGACGTCGGTCGCGGTAGAAGTCATCGCGCTTGCGCGATCGGGGGCTTGGCATCTGTCAGTGGTTCTCCGGATGTGCCGTCAGAACGGCAGGTCGTCGAGATCGGTGTCGTCGGACGGCGCGCGCTGCGGGCGGACGCCGCCACCGGCGGGCACGGCACTCTGGTCGGGCTGGGCGTTGAACGAGCCGTCCTCGTCGCGCGGTCGGCGCTCGAGGTTGACGATCGAGTCGGCGGTGATCTCCAGGGAGGTCCGGGTCTGGCCGTCGCGGCCCTCGAACTGGCGGGTCTTGAAGCGACCCTCCACGAAGACCTTGTTGCCCTTGCGCAGCGTCTCCGCCATGCGCTCGGCGCGATCGCCCCAGACGCTGACGCGGAACCAGTCGGTCTCCTCGACCCACTCCCCGGTCTGCTGGTTCTTGGTGCTCTGATTGACGGCAACGTTGAACTGCGTCACCGCTCGGTTGCTGGGCGTGTACCGCATCTCGGGATCCGACCCGAGGTTGCCGATGATCATCACCTTGCACAGGGCCATCGTCGGGCTCTCCCCTTAGTCGATGGCGGCCGGAGCCGCCTCGCTCTCGTCCTCGCCGATCCGCTCGCGACCGTCGTCCTCGTCCTCCTCGTCGATACCCGAGGGGAGGTCGTTGTCGTCGGTCTCCTCGACGTCATCGCCATCCTCGCGCCGAGAGGTCTTCGCCGGGCGCTCGTCGCGCGTCACCAGGTGCCGCAGGACCTCCTCGGTGATGAGGAGACCGTGCTCCAGCTCGACGATCGCATCGCCGGGCGCCTGGAACAGGATGATGTGGTACGAGCCCTCGCGGTAGCGGTCGATCGGATACGCGAGCCGACGCCGGCCCCACGGGGCCACCTTGGTGATCTGTCCGCCCGCCGAGGTGATCTGGCGGGTAGTGCGGTCGATGACCGCCTGGCTCCGATCGTCCGGGACATCCGGGCGGAGCACGAGCATGAGTTCGTAACGGCGCATAAGCGCAGCGACTCCTTCCAATGGGGTTGCCCCGTTGACGACCGACATGCGGATCCGGCACGGAGCGGAAAGGAAACGGCGCTAGTCTAGCAGGCTCGACCGGCTGACACGTACGGCAGCGGACCGGGCGCGATGTATCCTCTGCCAGTTTCCCAGCCGACACCCCCGGGGAGAACCATTGCCCGCCAGCACGATCCTCGTCCTCGAGACCGCCGCGACCGGCGACGCCTCGCTCGCACCGATCCTGACCAATGCCGGGTACACGGTGACCCAGACCTCCGACCCCGCGGAGGCGATCGCCCAGGTCGTCGAGCACCAGCTCGTCGCCATCGACGTCGGGTCCGGCATCGCCGGGCAGACCGGCTTCGAGCTATGCCACCAGGTCCGGGCCACACCCACCAAGGTGTCCATACCGATCCTCTGCGTCGCCGCGACCGATGACGTCGAGGAGCGCATCAGCTTCCTCGAGGCAGGCGCGGACGATGTCGTCGCGCGGCCGTTCGATGCGCGCGAGGTCGAGGCCCGGGTCGAGGCGCTGCTCCTCCGCTTCCAACGCTCGAAGGACCTCGCGCCTGTCGTGTCGCCCGACGGTCTGACGCTCGCCCGTCCGCGTCGCTCGGTCGCGGTGTATAGCCCCAAGGGTGGTGTCGGGACGACGACGATCGCCACGAACGTGGCCGTCGCCGCGGCACAGCGCAATCCCGATCGCGTCATCCTCGTCGACCTCGACCTCCAGTTCGGCGGCGTGGCGACGCATCTGTACCTGGAACCGAAGCTCACGATCGCCGACGCCGTCCGTGACGAGGCCGCGATCCGCGAACCCGATCTGCTCAGGACGTACACGATCCGGCACGAGAGTGGTCTGCACGTCCTTGCGGCGCCGATGTCACCCGAGGCATCCGAGCTGATCACGCCCGACCACATCTCGCACGTCCTCGGCACGCTGCTCGAGGGGTATGACGCCGTCGTCGTCGACGCCGGCTCGATCCTCGACGAAGGCGTGCTGCGGATCTTCGAGATGGCCGAGACCATCCTTCTGCCGGTCAATCCCGAGATGTCGACGCTGAAGGCGATGCACGGCCTTCTCGATTACCTCAACGAGACCGGCTCGATCAGTGGCAAGTCGACATTCGTGCTCAACAACATGTTCGCCCGCGAGATCCTGAAGCCGCGGGACATCGAGTCGGCGCTCGGATCGCGGATCACGACCGACCTTCCGTACGACCCGTTCCTGTATCTCAAGGCGGTCAATGAGGGCGTGCCGATCGTCCTTGGGGCCCCGCGGTCTCCGGCCGCCGAGCAGCTCGTCCGGCTCAGCACGTCCGCGTTCGGCTCCGACGGCTATGCCGTGCCGGACGACGCGCCCGCCAGGAGGCAGCGGCGGTTCGGCTTCGGGCGACGGGCGTAGCACGCTTTCGTAGCGAGCGTTGACGCACCTGTAACGCCGACCGTCGCGCGAGGCCGCGCCTTCGGAGGGTCTCCGGTAGGACCATGGGGTCCAGTCACCCCGGAGTCGACATCGCCATGACTCACACCCCGTCCCGCATGCGGACGATCCCCAGCTCGGACACGCGCGCCGGCCACGACGCGCTGCGGATCGCCATCATCGCGCCGCCCGTCGTGCCGCTCCCGCCCACGACGTACGCCGGCACGGAGCGCATCGTCGCCTCGCTCGCCACCGGTCTCCACGAGCGCGGGCATCGGGTCACCGTCTTTGCATCGGGTGACTCGGATCTGCCGTGCGAGGTCGTCCCTGTGGTCCCCCACGCACTGTGGAACGAGGGGTACACGGGGGAGACCGCTATCTACCTCGAGATGGCGGTCGCTCGAGCGTGGGATGAGATCGGTCGCTTCGACGTCGTCCATTCGCATGTCGAGACCGCGGGGTTCCTGCTCGCAAGACACGCACCGATCCCGGTCGTCACCACCCTGCACCGTCGCCTGGACATCAACGGCGTCGCCGACTACATCGATGCGTTCCCGATGATCCCGCTCATCGCGATCAGCGACAGCCAACGGCGCTGGAACCCCGATGCCAACTGGGTGGCGACGGTCCACCACGGCCTCGACTTCTCGACGACGCCGACATCCACCCGCTCGGGTGAGTACCTGCTCGTCGTCGGCCGCGTCTCGCCGGAGAAGGGCATCGCTGAAGCGATCGAGCTCGCGTCACGGACCGGCCTCCGGCTCGTGGTCGCAGCCAAGATCCGTGAGCCCGGCGAGCACGAGATGTTTGAAACGGTCGTCAAGCCGGCTATCGAGGCGGGCACCGTCGATTGGCGGGGCGAGATCGACACGGTCGCGCGAGACCGGCTGATGGCGGGAGCGCTGACGACCCTGATGCTCGGTGGCTGGCCGGAGCCGTTCGGTCTGGTCGCGATCGAGTCGATGGCGACGGGCACACCCGTGATCGGGCGCCGAGCGGGCGGCCTCACCGAGATCGTCGATCACGGCGTGAACGGATTCCTCGTCGACGACGTGCAGGAGGCGGAGTTCGCGCTGAGCCGCATCGCGACGCTGGACCGGGAACGGATCAGCTCGGTGACGAGGGAGCGGTTCTCGGTGGACCGGATGGTCGAGGACTACGAAACGGTCTATCGGGGTCTCGTCGCAGCCGATCCCGGAAAGGGGCGCGCGTCCGCCAGCGGGATCCGGGACCTCGAGCGCCGTGCCACCGTCGCGGCCTCGGCCGAGTCGACCGCCTGAGCTCTCGCCTTCCCGAGTTGACGCCAGCGCGCGACGTTCCGCATCCTCGGCACTGGCGATGGGGCCCGCCGTGGCAAACCGCCCGCTCGACCGGGCTGATGGCTCCTGACGGACTTCTAGCGTCAGGTGGTGTCCTATGCCGATCGTTCTCATCGCCGTTGGTGGTGCCGCTGGCGCCGTTGCGCGCTATCTCGTCGACGCGACGATCTCGCAGCGCTGGCCGAGCGCATTCCCGTGGGGCACGCTGGCGGTGAACCTCTCTGGCTCGCTCGTGCTCGGCGTCCTCTTCGCCCTGACCGTCGAGCGTGGTGTCCTGCCCGCGTCGTCGAGAGCGCCGGTCATGATCGGTTTCATCGGCGCCTACACGACCTTCTCGACCTTCATGCTCGAGAGCTGGCGACTCGTCGAGGATGGCGCGGTCGGTCTCGCCGTCGCGAACATCGTCGGGTCGTGCCTGCTCGGGCTGGTTGCGGTCTTCATCGGCCTGGCGATCGGACGGGGTATCGCATGAAGATCGAGGGAACGGGCCTGCTCGCCCGGATCTACGTCGGCGAATCGGACACGTGGCATGGTCGGCCGCTCTACGAGGCGATCGTCCACCTGCTCCGGGATCGCGGCCTGGCCGGCGCGACGGTCATCCGCGGCATCGAGGGCTTCGGCGCGAAACAGCATCTGCACACCACCCGGATCCTCTCGCTCTCGACGGACCTGCCGGTCCTGATCGAGGTCGTCGACCAGGAGGATCGACTGCGTGCCGTCCTGCCAGACCTGGAGGCGATGGTCTCGGACGGGCTGATCACCCTCGAGCGGGTCGAAGTGATCGCGTACCGGGCACAGGGCGGCGAGGGCGGGTAGCGGACGCAGGCATGCGCGTAGGGCCGCGACGAGCGCGGCCCTACGGGGTTTGTCGGGGGACGTCGAGGCTTACTCGAACTTGACCGAATCGATGAACTCCTGGGCGGTCGCGAACCAGCTCACGTCCACGGTCGGCGAGTTGGTCATGAAGATCACGTGATCCCCACCGACATCCACGACGGTGATCTTGCCGATCGCGTCCCAACTCGAGTTCTGGGTGAACGAACCCTCCTCGGCCCATAGCCACAGATCGGGGCAGGCCGCTTCCTTGATGTGGGGTGTAAACGTGGCGGTCGAGGCCGTGAGACCACTGATCTTGGTCGCCGGCTTTTCTGTGACGATCAGCTGCGGGATGTGCTCGAGGTAGCGGATCACGGCGTCAGGTCCGCCGCTCAGCGGCTTTGGCGGCGACGTCTCCGAGCACGGATCGGCGCGACCGCCGGTGATCCTTCGCACGATGATCGAATCAGCCCAGTGTTCCGTCCCCGGAATCGGGACACGGAACTGGTACCACGTCGGATCACCCCCATCGACGACCAAGCCAGCATCGGCTGGCAAGCGGTACGTGAACGGGTGCACGAACGTCGATGCCGTTCCGACGAGCGGCGATGGCGTGCGCGAAGGGTCGATGAGGCGCGGCGTCGGCGATGCCGCGGTCGGGGATGCTGACTCTGACGGCCCGGTGATGCCCACCTGAGCCGGCCGAGGCGCGATGACGGTCAGCGTGATCGCCCCGAGCGCGACCACGAGGGCGGCGGCCACAGCGAGCCGCAGGATGGATGGCATCTGGATCCCTCCGGGGAGTGGACCCGGTCGCCGGCGAGACACCGCTCGCATCCCGACCACGATCGATCGGCGCGTGGCAGCCGGAAGGTCGTCAGGGCCGTCCTCGAGCCAGGCCGCGATGATCACATCAGGATCGCGCAGCTGGTTCATGCCGTCCTCACTTCCGTTCCGATCTGCTCATCGGCGAGGATCGCGGCCCGGAGGCCCCGGGTCGCAGCGTGGATGCGGGACTTCACGGTGCCGACGGGTACACCGACGATCTCGGCGGTGACGTCGAGCGGAAATCCCGCGTGGTGGTGCAGGACGAAGGCAGCGCGCTGCTCCGGCGTCAACCGCTGGAAGGCGCGCTCCAGTGCGTCGCGGTCGTCGACCGAGACG
>DATNFQ010000295.1:0-3983 GCA_035606295.1 Patescibacteria group bacterium | reverse complement strand
CGAGATGCCGAGTACGTCGCGTCACGCTGGGACGTCGCCGTCTAGCTCGTCGTCCATCGTCGCGACCGTGGCCGCGACCTCGCGGCACGTCTCCGGATCGAAGCCGTTCCGGGCAAGCAACGCGTACGCGCGCTGGCGGCGCTGGCGTGGGTCGGCGATCCGGCGAAGGGTCCGTGCGTTCTTCTCGAGCAAGCGTTCCGCCGCGGTCCGATCCGGCGCCATCGCCGCGTCAACATCCGTGGCGCGACGCTCGTCGAGGACGAGGTCCACGATCGTCCGATCGATCCCCTTCAGCCGCAGCTCGTCACGGAGCGCCCGTTCGCCCCTCGGCCGCGCCCGGTCCCGCGACTCGACCCACAGACGCGCGAATGCCTCGTCGTCGAGCATCCCGAGCTCGCTCAGCCGCGTGATCGCCCCGTCGATCAGATCTGGCCGGTAGCCGGCGGTCGTCATACGCCGGCGAACCTCCGCGACCGAACGGGAGCGCGTCTCGAGGAACCGCGCGGCGGCATCCAGCACGACCGCCGGATCATCGACGGCGGCACGTCGCTCACGACGCTCCGCGTGACTTTCCCGCTTGGACGACCTCAAGCTCGTCGTCAGGTGGTCCGGATGCAAGGCGCCGGCGAGTAGCGGACGCGAGCGCACCCCATGTGCGTGAGCGTCCGCGCGCAGACGGCAACGCCGCAGACGGACCGCATGACGACGAGCTACTCAGCTTCTTCGATGCCCTCGACGGGGATGGGAGTGTCCGTGATCTTGCCGCGGATGCGCGCCTCGATGTCGGCGGCGATCTCCGGGCTCGACTTGAGGAACTCCTTGGCAGCCTCGCGTCCCTGACCCAGGCGCGTCTCGCCGAAGTTGAACCAGGCACCGGTCTTGCTCACGACGTCCATCGCGACGCCGACGTCGAGCAGTCCGCCCTCCTTGGACACGCCTTCGCCGTACATCACGTCGAATTCGGCGACCCGGAACGGCGGCGCGACCTTGTTCTTCACGACCTTGACCCGGACGCGGTTGCCGACAGACTCCGTCCCCGTCTTGATCGTCTCCACGCGCCGGATGTCCAGCCGAACCGAAGCGTAGAACTTGAGCGCGCGGCCACCGGGCGTCGTCTCCGGGTTGCCGAACATCACGCCGATCTTCTCGCGCAGCTGGTTGGTGAAGATCAACGCCGTGTTCGAGCGGGAGACGGCACCTGTCAACTTGCGCAGCGCCTGGCTCATCAGCCGTGCCTGGATGCCGACGAACGAGTCGCCCATCTCGCCTTCGATCTCGGCGCGCGGCACGAGGGCGGCGACAGAGTCGACGACGACGCAATCGATGCCGCCGGAGCGGATCAGCGTCTCGGTGATCTCGAGCGCCTGCTCACCGGTGTCCGGCTGAGAGACGAGCAGCTCGTCGACGTTGACGCCGCAGGCCCGAGCGTAGCCCGGATCGAGCGCGTGCTCGACGTCGATGAATGCGACGACGCCGCCGCGCTTCTGGGCCTCTGCAAGCACGTGCTGGCAGATGGTCGTCTTGCCCGACGACTCCGGACCGAAGATCTCCGTGATGCGGCCCCGCGGGATGCCGCCGACACCGAGCGCCAGGTCCAGGGCGATCGACCCGGTCGGGATCGAATCGACCGCCTGTCGCTCGGCCGAGCCGAGCTTCATGATCGCGCCACGACCGAACTGCTTCTCGATCGTCGACAGCGCGGCGTCAACCGCCTTGCTGCGCTCCGCGACCGCCCGCTCCGTGGCGCGCTCGTCCGTCATCGCCATCCGCTCGTCACGCTCCTCATCGATCGATCCGATCCGTCAGCGGAGCCGTACCCGGTGGCGTCCGTGCGGCCGGTCAGGCCTCGTCCGAGTCGTCCTCGACGACCGGCTTTTCCTTGCGCGGCTTCCGGATCACCTCGACGTTCTGCGGGGGCTCCGAGAGCGGCGCGAGACTCGGTTGGGCGCTCTTGGCCTTCGGCTTCTTCTTCTGTTCCTTGCGCGGTCGATCCCGAGAGCCCATGGCGTCGCCTCCGCGTCGACATCCAGCCTACCGATGGGTCCTTCACGCGGACTGCTCAGCCACTTCACTGCCGCTTATCCGACCCGCGCGCGAGCGGAGTTCGGACATCTCGGCGGGGAAGGTGCCGGCCCCGATCGAGGCTCGGATCCTAGCCATGAAGTCTAGGGTGAAGGTCAGGTTGTGACAAGTCGCGAGACGGTATGCCAACAGCTCCTTCGCCCGGAAAAGATGGGCCAGATACGCCCTCGAGAAACGCTGGCACAGGAGGCATGGGCAGTCCTCCTGGACCGGAGCCGGATCGTCCAGGAACGCCCGGTTCCGAAGGTTCAAGCGACCACCCGGCACCCACAGTTGCCCGTTCCGTGCCACCCGCGCGGGCAGCACGCTGTCGAACAGGTCGATCCCGCGATGGACCGCCTCGAGCAGGTCGGCCGGTGAACCGAGACCCATCAGGTAGCGCGGCCGCGGATCGTCGGCGAGCGCCGGGACCGCGACGTCCAGGGTCGCGTCGCGCTCGTCCGGCGTCTCATCGCCCGCCAGGCCACCGATGCAGATGCCGTCGAACGGCAGCGACGTGATGAACCGGGTCGACTCATCGCGAAGCTCCGGGTCCAGCCCGCCCTGCACGATGCCGAACATCGCCTGGTCGGTCCGCGTATGCGCCTTCAGCGATCGCTCGGCCCAGCGATGCGTGCGCGCCGTGGCGTCGGCGACGATCGGGCGAGGCGAGCTCGGGAACACGGGCTGGTCGAAGGCGACGGCGATGTCCGAACCGAGCGCCTCCTGAACGGCGGTCGCGTGTTCTGGCGTGAACCGGTGGACCGATCCGTCCAGGTGAGAGCGGAACGTCACACCCTCGTCGTCGACGACGCGCAGATCACCGAGCGACACGACCTGGAACCCGCCCGAGTCCGTAAGGATCGGGCGATCCCAGTCCATGAACCGGTGCAGACCACCGAGCCGCGCGATGCGCTCATGGCCGGGGCGCAGGTACAGGTGGTACGTGTTGGCGAGGATGATCGATGCACCGACGTCCTTCAGGTCGTCGGGTGAAAGGGCCTTGACGGTCGCGTTCGTACCGACCGGCATGAACTGTGGCGTCGCCACCGACCCGTGCGGGAGCGTCAGCATCCCGGTCCGTGCCCGCGTCGATCCGTTAGACGACGGCGGTGTCGTGACCTCGAAACGCGTCGACGACGAGACGAAGGGAGCCGTCACGCCTCGTCCGCTTCGGTGCCAGGCTCGACGTCGGTGTCGGCAGGCCCGTCCCAGAGGCCGGGCATCGACCCGTCGTTGCGGCGTGGCGGCGGGATCTCGAAACCGAGGCCCGACAGATGTGCCCGGCCCAGGTCGGTCGCGATGCGTCCCTGTGGTGTGCGATCGATGAACCCGAGCCGCAGCAGGAACGGCTCATGGACGTCCTCGATGGTGTCCACCTCCTCCGACAGGACGGCCGCGAGGGCAGCCACGCCGACCGGCCCGCTCGCGAACTTCTGGACGATCGCCGCGAGCAGCTTGCGGTCGGCTGAGTCGAGACCCTCGTCGTCGATCTCCATCCGGCGCATCGCGTCGCGCGCCGTCGCCTCGTGGACCGTGCCGTCGCCGTGGACCTGCGCGTGATCACGGACCCGCTTGAGCAGCCGGTTCACGATCCGCGGCGTGCCCCGGCCGCGCCGGGCGATCGCCCGCGTCGCGGCCGCTTCGATCGGCACATCGAGGATCTCCGCCGAGCGCTCGACGATCTGCGCCAGCTCGTCCTCGGTGTAGAAGTCGAGGCGATAGGTCGCGACGAAACGGTCGCGCAACGGGGAGCTGATGCGGCCGGCGCGAGTCGTCGCGCCGACCACGGTGAAGGGCTTGAGACTCAGCCGAAGACTGCGCGCCGACGGGCCCTTGCCGATCATCACATCGAGTGCGAAATCCTCCATCGCGGGATAGAGGATCTCTTCCACCGAGCGGTTGAGCCGATGCACCTCGTC
>DATNFQ010000294.1:0-9532 GCA_035606295.1 Patescibacteria group bacterium | reverse complement strand
AGGAAGTCGTCGTGGCCGGCCAGTACCAGTGTGGGAACGGCGATCTCGCCGAGCCGATCCATGACGCTCCAGCCGCGCATCATCTGTCCGCCGAAGGTCAATGCCTCTGGCCGGGTCTTCATACGCCAGGCGCCGGCAAGCATCCCGCGAGCCGCCCGCACGATGCTGAAGCGATGGTCGTACGCAGGCACCAGCCGGAGCGCGGCTCGAATGAAGTCCTTCGGAACGACGCGACCGCTATAGAAGCGCCGTGCGACTGCCACAGTCTTGGAGTCATAGCCGCGGTCCGCCAGGACCTCCGCCGCGTTCTCCTGCGACCAGCGGGCGTCCCCGGCGGTGTCGAGAAGGATGAGGCGCGACACGCTCTCGGGGTACCGCAGGGCGTATTCGAGCGCAACGTGGCCACCGAACGAATGGCCGAGGACGGCCCATCGTTCGAAGCCCAGCACCTCGCGGAGCTCGTCGGCATCCGCCGTCAGGTTCTCCCACGTCATCGATGTGACCGGCGCGCCGGTCGAGCGCCCGTTGCAGCGGTGGTCGTAGAAGATGAGGGTGTGCCGGTCCGCGAGCCGCCGGAAGGGTGTCAGCGATACGTGATCGAGCCCCGGGCCGCCATGCATGAGCAGCAATGGGTCGCCATGCCCGACGACGTCCACGTACAGGGACACACCACGGATGGACATCTTCGACATGGCGCCGGTTCCTCGTGCCGCGCATCCCTGTTGCGTCACCATCGATCGTCGTGCGTGACCGGCGCTAGGGGAAGTGCCATTCGACCCGTTCATCGAGTCGCTGGCCGAAAGGAACCGAAACGCTAGATGAGCCGCGCGACCTCGAATTCGGCTTCGTCGCCGACGGTGAGCCCGCATTCTTTGAGAATCGCCTTACTTAGGCTGAGCGCGAGCGTCCCGCCGCCAGCCGGCATCGTGTTCGATGTGAACTCCTTGCCGTTGATGACCGCACGGACCCGGAGCTGCTTCAGACCGCCGAGACGCGCGGTCACGTCGTCCGGGACGTCGGCCACCGTGAGCCCGGACCCCTTCTCCGCATGGAAGTAGCGGATCGTCGAACGGAATGAACGGTCGTCGGCCATGCTTCGAGCGAGCATAGTCCGAGATCTGGACTGGAGGAGCCATGACTGAGAGGTTCGTCACACGCGGCTTCGTCGGTCGTCGGACGCAGCAGGGTCCCGGTGCTACTCGGGATCGGATCCCGCCCGGGCAGTACCAGACGCGAGACTTCCCGGTCCTGTCGGCGGGGCCGACGCCCCGTACCCCGCTCGATCGCTGGTCGTTCACGATCGAGGGCCTCGTCCGCCAGCCGGTGACCTGGACGTGGTCCGAGCTGATGGCACTGCCGAACCGCGAATGGGTCGTCGATATCAGCTGTGTCACGAAGTGGACGAAGCTCGACATGCGCTGGCGCGGAGTGAGCCTCGACACCCTCCTGGAGAACGTCGAGCTCGATCAGAACGCTGCATTCGTGATCGCCTATTCCGACGGCGGCTATACGACGAACCTGCCGCTCGGCGACGTCCTGAACGGTCAGGCCTTCGTCGCGTGGGAGTACGACGGCAAGCCGCTTGCGCCGGAGCACGGTGGCCCCGCGCGGCTCGTCGTACCTGGGCGGTATTTCTGGAAAAGCGCCAAATGGGTCCGTGGTCTCCGCATCCAGGACCAAGATCAGTCGGGGTTCTGGGAGTCGCTTGGCTATCACAACCGGGGTGACCAGTGGCTCGAAGAACGCTATAGCGGCGATTGACGACGCGATGGTGAATCCGATCTCGTGGCGGCTCGCCACCGTGAACGGCATCCGCGACGAAACGTCGAGCGTCCGTTCATTGACGCTCGGACTGCCGGGCTGGCCTGGCCATCGACCTGGCCAACACATCGACCTGCGCCTGACGGCCGAGGACGGCTATAGCGTCGAGCGAAGCTACTCGATCGCATCGGAGCCGGAGCGTGATGGCGAGATCGACATCACGGTCGAGCGAATCCCCGATGGCGAGGTGTCGCCGTTCCTGGACGAGGTGGTCGTCGTCGGCGATCGACTGGAGGTCCGCGGTCCCATCGGCGGGTACTTCGTGTGGGAGGCGGCGCTCGGCGGCCCGCTGTTCCTGGTCGCCGGCGGCTCGGGGATCGTGCCGCTGATGGCGATGATCCGCCACCGCCACCGAGCCGGCGCGACCGTCCCCACGAGACTGTTGTTCAGCTCTCGCTACGCAGAGGAGATCATCTACCGCTCTGAGCTCGACGCATTCGCCGCGGCGGGCGACGGATTCGAGGTCATCCACACGTTGACGCGTTCCCGGCCGCCGGGCTGGACGGGATACGACCGTCGGATCGACGACCGGATGCTGGCGGAGGTCCTCGAGCCGCTCGGCGTGACCGCACGAACCTATATCTGCGGCCCGACAGCCCTCGTCGAGGTCGCGGCGAACGCGCTGGTCCGGCTCGGCCTGCCGCCGGATCGCATCCGGACCGAGCGGTTCGGGCCGACCGGCACATGACAAGCGAGGAGGCCAGCATGCTCGATCACAGCGACGACCCCTCCGTCGAGCGCGAGCTTGACGGCAACGCGCTCGCGGGGGTCTTCGAGTCGATGTTCGGTGGCGACATGACGGCCGTGCCCGGCCGATGCGCGCACTGTCACACCGTGAACATGGTCGGTGCCATGCGCGTGTATATGGGCGGTCCGGGTGCGGTCCTTCGATGCCCGGCGTGCGACGAGGTCGTCCTTCGCATCGTCGAGACCGCCGATGCCACCTACGTCGACGCACGCGGGGCCGCGTATCTCGTGTTTCGGCGTTCGCCCGAGGGTGCCCGAGGCTAGGCCGAAGCGGGGTCGGCGGGGGACCGGGTCCCGACGACGACGCTACGTCCGCTCGAATGCCCGAGGCCCGAAGAACGCCGACATCGCCCAGCCGTAGGCCATCCGACAAGCCGCATCGCACGGGGTCGGCACGTTTCACATGGAATGTCACCTGGTCGCCCGGGCCTGGCGCGACGCATATCCGATGTCGTTAACGTCTACTGGACGTGAATCGACACCATCGCCGCGGGCGCCGACATCTCGTCGTCGCCCTCCTGCCGATCCTGCTGGTCGCTTGTGCGACGTCCACGCCGACGACGAGTCCGCCGACCACGGCCACGCCGCAGTCGACGCCGGGCCAGGGCGCCAGCGCGAGTCCATCTGCGATCCCGACGCAGTCCGGTGCCACACCTTCCTCGGCGGCGACCGCGACCCCGACCGTTACGCCGGCACCGTCCAGCGCGCTGTCGTGCCCGCGGCGCGTCCTCGCGTCACTCACCGAGACGCAGCGCATCGGTCAGGTGTTCGCGGTCGGCCTCGCGAACGACGGGTTTGACGCGGCATCGCGTACCGCCCTTGCGGAGGACGGGTTCGGGACCTGGTGGTTCACCCGGACGACGACGGTGGGCGCCGCTGCTATCCGCAGGGTCGCCGATGCCGTCCAGGCAGCATCGACCAAGAAGGCGACCGGCGGCATCCCGGCGTTCATCGCCGCCAACCAGGAAGGCGGGCAGGTCCAGGCCCTGCGCGGGCCTGGCTTCGCGCGCATGCCATCGGCGGTCACCCAGGGCACGTGGTCGACCGCGACGCTCCAACAGCGCGCGGCACAGTGGGGGAGGCAGCTCGCCGCCGCGGGTGTCAACCTCGACTTCGCACCGGTAGCGGACGTCGTCCCGGCCGGCACCGCCGCGAACAACGCTCCGATCGGGCAGCTCGAGCGTGAGTACGGGTCGACCCCGAAGGTCGTCGCCGACCACGTCGCCGCGTTCATCGCCGGGATGCGCAGCGCCGGCATCGTGACGACTGCGAAGCATTTCCCAGGTCTCGGCCGCGTCGCGCAGAACACCGACAACAGCGCCGGTGTCGTCGATGACGTGACGACCGTCGACGACCCGTACCTCACCTCGTTCGGCCAGGCCGTCAAGGCTGGCGTGCCAGCCGTGATGCTTTCGCTCGCGACCTACGACCTGATCGACCCTGACCACCTCGCCGCCTTCTCGCCGTCGATCATCAGCGGGCTGCTCCACGACAAGCTCGGCTTCCGGGGACTCGTGATGTCGGACAGCCTCTCGGCGGAGGCCGTCGCATCGATCCCGATCGGTTCTCGCGCGATCCGCTTCCTCGAGGACGGTGGGGACCTGATCGTCGTCCGCCCCGTCGACATGGCCGTGACGATGGCCGACGCGGTCCAGGCAAGAGCCGCGTCGCGGCAGGACTTCCGGGCTCGGGTGGACGCCGCGGCGCTGCGCGTGCTCGAGGCGAAGGACGCCGCGGGCCTGTTGCCCTGCTAGGGCTCCTGCGTCGAGCGCGGGCCGGCCCCCTGCTGACCTTCGCCTGGCGGCGTATCGTTCCGTCAAGGAGAACGCCAATGGCCGACGGACCGATCATCGACCGGATCAACCAGCTCGCCCACGAGGAAGAGCAGCTCTGGCAGCGCGCGAGTGACGGCGGTGGCCTCACCACCGACGACCAGCAACGCCTGAAGGTGGTCGGCATCGAGCTCGATCAGTGTTATGACCTGCTCCGCCAGCGTCAGGCACGCAGGGAGTTCGGGCAGGACCCTGACCAGGCCGAGGCGCGCCCGGCCGAGATCGTCGAGAACTACCGCCAATGACCGAACCCGCCGGCCCGCCGCCGATCGATCCCACGGTCCCGCCGAGCGGGGAAGGCTGCGCCGAGTGCACGGCGACCGACGGCTGGTGGTTCCACCTTCGACGCTGTGCGACGTGCGGCCATATCGGCTGCTGCGACTCATCGCCCTCGCAGCACGCGAAGGGCCACGCCCAAAGCACCGACCACACGATCATCGCGAGCTTCGAGCCCGGCGAGGAGTGGTTCTACGACTACGCGACGGACGAGGCATTCGCGGGTCCGCCGCTGACGCCGCCGACCCATCACCCGACCGACCAACCCGTGCCCGGGCCTGCGGGGCGTGTCCCCCGCGACTGGATGCAGCACCTCCACTGATGGCGCGATGAGCGAGCAGCAGGTCGCGCCCGCACCCGTCGGGCATCCGTACGCCGTTGACATCGACGACGAGCGAAAGGGCTGGTACCAGCTCGTCGCCCTGATCCGACCGCTGACACCCGACGAATGCCTCGAACCGGGCTACTACCGCGACCCGGATTGGACGGTCCGCGACGTCGTCTCGCATCTGGGAACCTGGCTCGCGGAGACACAGATCCAGTTCGCCCGGATGTCCGCCGGGACGTATGACGGCCACAAGATCGACATCGACGCCTTGAACGCCGTGTTCCTCGACGCGATGGCCGGCCAGCCGTGGGACGTCGCGTGGGTCCAGGCCAACGCCGCGCGGACCAGGATGCTCGAGGAGTGGTTCTCGCTCAGCGAACCGAGCGACGAGGCCGCATGGTGGATCCGCAAGGGGGCGGCGCACCACTACGGCGAGCACCTTCCAAGGTTGCGCGAATGGGTCGATGAGCTTGTCGGACGGCGTGCAGGCCACGCGGGGGCGTCCAAGACCTAAGCGCCTCGCGCGTCATCCAAGCCGGGCGATGATCCCCGGCACGCCTTCCGGATGCCGCGTGCCGGATCGACCGGGTCAGCTCCCCATCGAATCCGGGTCGAATGGCGTCATCAACTGGAAGTAGTTGCCGTCCGGGTCGGCGAGCGTCGCGATCCACGAATCGGGGAAGCCCTCGAACGAATACGGCTCGCGTACGACGATCGCGCCGGTCGCCTTCATCCGGTCGAACTCGCCCTTGACATCGGGCGTCTCGAGATTCCAGATCAGCCGCCCCGGCTGCGTGTTACTGCCGTGGACCTCGCTGTGCCCGCCGATCGACACGGACCCTGAGCCGAGGAGCCACGTCGAGTAGCTACTGTCGGCGTACCCGGGTTCGCCGAGGACCTTGGTGTAGTACTCGATCAGGCGTGCCGGGTCGTCCGAGCCGATCAGGATCCCGTTGAACTGCATGCGGTCCTCCTTGGATAGGGTGGGTCCACCCTAGCCGATGCGTATCATCGGGTCATGTCAGCACGTGACCCCAGGGTCGACGCCTATCTCGCCGCGCTCCCGGCGGACCAGCAGGGACTCCTCGAAGGGGTTCGAGCGACGATCCGGCGTGTCGTGCCGGACGCAGAGGAGACGATCGCCTACGACATGCCGGCGTTCAGGCTCGCCGGTCGATTCCTCGTGTCGTACGCCGGCTGGAAACGGCACTGCAGCCTCTACCCACTGACCGATTCGTTCCTGGCGGCGCACGCCGCCGAGATCGAAGGCTTCGGGCGGACCAAGGGCAGCATCCATTTCACGGCGGCGAAGCCGTTGCCACCGGCGTTGCTCGACGAGCTGATCCGGACCCGCGTCGCGGATCTCGCTGTCGAGGGCAGCGAGTAGGGAGCCGCTTCGCGGCGAGGCGGACAGCCGATCCGGGCCTACGCATCCTCCATGTGGCATGCGTCGTTCCACAGCTCGATGACGCGCGTCTCGTGCTCCCAGCCAAGGACGCTCAAGGTGGCTGTGCCGAGCGCGTATTGCGCGCCGGCTGGCGCCGTTCGGCGGAGCCAGCGTGCCGCGAGGACCCGCAGGACGTGACCGTGGGCGAAGAGCAGGCTGTCACCCGTGACGTCCGGGGCAAGACACCGCGCGATCACGCGATCGACCCGGACGCTGACCTGATCGGGCGTCTCGCCCGCCGGCCAAGGGCCCTTCCATATCGACCAGCCAGGTACCGTCTCGCGGATCTGTGCCGTCGTGCGTCCTTCGTACGCGCCGTAGTCCCACTCCATCAGGTCCGCGGTCCGTTCGGCGTCAGGGAAGCCGGCGAGCCGTGCCGTGTCGGCGGCGCGTGACGACGGGCTGGTCAGCACGATCGCAAATCGCTGGTGGCGCAATCGCGCACCGATGGCCTCGGCCTGGCGTCGCCCCCGGTCGGTGAGCGGGATATCGGTGCGACCGGTGTGCTGCCCGGAGCGCGACCACTCGGTCTCGCCGTGGCGGACGAGATGGATCTGACGCTCCGGCTCGGGACTCACAGGTCGGTGGCCGGCCGCTCCAGCTCCTCCGGCCTCGCCGCGAAGAACGGTCGCTGCTGCCATCCGAACAGCGGGGCCAGAAGCATCGTCGGCAGGGTCGTGATCCGCGTGTTGTACCGGTAGACCTGATCGTTGTAGAGCTCGCGTCGGTCCGCGATCATCGACTCGAGGCGCTCGATCTGCGTCTGGAGGTCGAGGACGTTCGTATTCGACTTGATCTCCGGGTACGCCTCCACGACGGCGAACAGCGACCGGACGGCGCGCGTCGTCTCGTCCGAATGGACAGCCTGGTCGGGGATCGGTTCGGTGGGGGAGTAGTTGGCCCGGGCGCGCGCGACCTCGGTCAGCACGTCCTGCTCGAACGCCATCACGCCACGCACGGCCGAGACGAGCGCCGGCAGCTGGTCGTGGCGTTGCTTGAGCACGACGTCGATGTTCGACCAGGCTTTGTCGATGCGCTGTCGGAGCGACATCACGGCGTTGTAGCTCGCGACCCCGATGTAGAGCACGATCGCGAGCAGCAGCCCGACGGCGAATGCCGCGGCGACGCTTTGCGGGTTCATGAGGCGCCGCTCACGTGCCGAGCGCTCCCGACACGATCATCGCGAGCGCCATCGCCGACGCGATCGCCACGATCGCCCCCAGCAGGCCCAGGAGGAAGCGACCCTCGCGTCGCTCGACCGCGTCGGACGGGATCCCCTGCGCGATCAGCAGCGGTGCGTCGGGAGCGCTCGCGAGCACGAGCGCCTCGGATGGGATCTCGAAGCGACGCTCGGCTTCGGACGCCTGCTCCGGCGTCCCGAGCGGCAAGGCGGTGGCTTGTGGATCAAGGACGGGCGCGCGGACCGGATGGCCGATCCCGAAGCCCGGGATGCCGGCGTTCCCCCATGCCGCCTCGGGAGTCGCCGCAAGCAGCCCCGCCTCACGGGCCTCGGCGATGTCACCGACGACCTCCGCGTCATCGGGAGCGAGCTCCGATCCCACCGCGAAGTCGGCCTCTGCCGGGTCCGCGAGGTCGCCGAAGGGCAGCGCACGGCCGAGGATCGTCACCGCGTCGCCCACGGAAAGGGTCGCTTCTCGGTAGTGACGCCGACGGTCGCCGCCACCGATGCCCTGGTGCGCGCCACCGCCAAGGATCACGAGCGGGCGGAAGTCGGGCGACGCTTCCGGCCGGGCGAGAAGGGCCGCGATCGCAGCCTCGCGTCCGAGACCGGTCGGCGCGATCGCGGGGCCAGTCCTGATCCGGAGGCCCGGCGGCTCGTCGCCCATCAGGCCCGTGCTGTCATCGAGGGTCGTGGGCGCATCCCAGCGCGCAGCGCGGGGGAAGACCCGGATGTCGCCGCTCTCGTCGCGGACCCGGAAACCCACGGCTCGCTCCTCGAAGAAGTCGGCGCCGAGCTCCTCCAGATCGGCGCGGATGTCGATGCCATCGTCGGCGCCGTCGATCGTCGCGCGGTAGTACACGCACGACGCGCTCTGAAGCGGCGAGATCAAGGTCACCTCCGCGGCCTCGATGACACCGCTGACCTGGACTTCGCCGGCCGCCAGGGTCGCGATCCGTGACGTCGAGGTATCGCCGATCCGCGTCGCTTCGCGATAGTCGGCAAGGCCGCGCGCCAGCAGCCAAAGGCCGACGCCGAGGCCCACGAGCGCGAGGAAGATGCCTTGCGGCTGCCAGTCGATCGGCATCCAGCGCATCGTACGGGGCGCCGATGGCGTCGCGTCGGGTCTTTTGGTGGGCCGCCTGCGCCTCGCCGGTCCAGCCTGTCGGGAGCACGACAAGCGCTCCGACGACCCTGTGCTAGCCTCGCCGGCCATGAGCGCACGTGCTGGTGCGGCGCCGCGGTCTGATCCGCTCGGGGGTCTTCACCCGGTTCGCAGGACGATCCGGTACTACGTCGCCCGCTTCGTGGTGGCGTTCCTTACCCGGACCTGGCTCCGCTTCGACGTCGAGGGGCGCGACCGGCTCCCTGCCGGGCCGGCGATCTACGCGTTCAACCACCTTTCGTGGGTCGATCCCTTCGTCCTGATGGCGACGCTGCCGCTTCGGCCGCGGCTGTCGTTCTTCGGTCCGAAGGAGGAGGACATGCGCTCGAGCGGGCGGAACCGGGTGATGCTCTGGACCGGGAGCGCGATCCCATACAAGCCGGGCAAGAACGATCTTCTGGAGGCGACGCGACGGGTCAGCGCGGTGATCGGCAACGGCGGTGTCCTGGCGATCGCGGGGGAGGGGCGGATCGGCGCGATGGAAGATCATCTGCTGCCGCTCAACGATGGCGCCGCGTACTTCGCGCTCCGTTCGCACGTCCCACTCGTGCCGATCGCGATCAACGGGACCAGCTGGCTGCGATTCGGCACCCGCGTGCGCGTTCAGATCGGCGAACCGATGGCGACCGAGGGTCGACCCGATCGGGCGGCGGTCGAGGCGTTGACCGCTTGGCTCGCCACTCGCCTCGGGGCCATGCTGCAGGACGCGCCGAGCCCGGAGCGGACGGGTCGCATC
>DATNFQ010000293.1:0-7924 GCA_035606295.1 Patescibacteria group bacterium | reverse complement strand
AACGATCGTCCGCGACGCCGGTCTGGAGACAGCCCTGCATCCGCACTGGGGTCTGGCGATCGCCACCGGTCCCGACATCGATCGGCTGCTCGACGCTTCCGACGTCGGGATCTGCCTCGATACCGGGCACGCCTACCTCGGTGGAGCGGATCCGGTCGAGGTCGCCAAGGTCGCCGGCGGGCGCGTCCTCCACGTGCACCTCAAGGACGTCGACGAAGCCAAGGCGGAGCGCGTTCGGAACGGCGAGGTCGCGTTCCGCGAAGCCGTCCTCGACGGCCTGTTCGTCCCGCTCGGTGAGGGCGGCGTCGATATCGCCGGCGTCATCCAGACGCTCGAGGAGCAGGGCTATCGCGGCTGGTACGTGCTGGAGCAGGACGTATCGCTCAAGTCGGATCCACCCGAGGGCGAGGGCCCGAAAGCCGACGCCGTCGACAGCGTCGCCTTCCTCGCCGACCTCGTGGCCACCGGGGCGTGACGCTCTCGTCGCCGTCCGACGCGACCGCGACATTGATCCTGCCCGCCCGTGCCCGCCTCGGCGAGTGCCCGCTGTGGAGCGTCCCCGAGCAGCGGCTGTACTGGGAGGACATCGACGGCCGCGCCGTCCACCGTTTCGACCCACTGACCGGGGTCGATGAGAGCCGCGCGCTCCCCGGGCGGCCGGGTTCCATGGCGCTGACGCCCACCCCGGGACGGCTACTCGTCGCGATGGAGGGTGGGCTCGGGTTCCTCGATTGGGACGACGGGACGTGGACCGATTGGGTCCGGCTGGAGGCGGAGGGTCGCGGCAACCGCCTCAACGACGGTCGGACGGACCCGGCGGGACGCTTCTGGGTCGGCACGATGTTCGACCCGGCTGCCGACAACCAGGCGACGGGCTCCCTCTACCGGGTCCAGCCCGATGGCACGACAAGCGTGATGCGCACCGGCATCGGCGTCCCGAACGGTCTCGCGTTCTCGCCCAACGGCCGGACGATGTACTGGGCCGACACGCACCGCGACACCGTGTGGGCGTACGACTACGACGCCGCGACCGGCGAGGCTTCGAACGAGCGGGTCTTCCTCGACTTCGCGACGCTCCCGGGTCGTCCGGACGGGGCGTGCGTCGACGCTGAGGGCGGGTACTGGATCGCCTGCGTCTACGGTTCGGCCGTGCTGCGGGTCACGCCGGATGGCGTCGTCGACCGGCAGATCGCCGTGGCCACCCTGAAGCCGACGATGCCCGCGTTCGGCGGCCCGACGTTGTCGACCCTCTTCGTGACGAGCATCGGTGGGGGCGGCTCACATGCCGCGGATGCCGACGATCCCGAGGCGGGTGGCCTCTTCGCCATCGACCTCGACGTTCGCGGGCTCGCGGACCCCGTGTTCGCGGGCGGCCCGGGCTGACGATGACGTCCCCTGCCCTTCCCTCCATCTGGTTCGAGCGGCCGGTCCTGCCCGAGCTGGTCGAGGTCGTGGAGGCGTCGTGCTCGGTCCTCGGGCCGGGCACCGACGTGGATCGCTACGCCGGGATCGAGACGGCGGTCGGAGTCATCGCCGGAGCCGCGCCTTATGACGGCTCAGTCATGGATCGCGCTCCCTCGTTGCGTGTCATCGCGCGGACCGGGATCGGCTACGACGCGGTCGACATCCGGGCAGCGACCGCGAGAGGCATCGCCGTCTGCAACACCCCGGACGGGCCGACGATCTCGACGGCCGAGCACGCCATCACCCTGATGCTCATGGTGGCCAAGAAGGCGAAGGCCGCTGAGGCCTCGCTGACGACCGGGACGTCCGGCGGCTATTACGCTCGCCACGAAGGGATCGAGCTCGATGGGAAGGTGCTTGGCCTCGTCGGCTGCGGGCGCATCGCCCGCCGCGTCGGCGCGATGGCCGAGGCGATCGGGATGCGCATCACGACATTCGATCCGTACTGCGATCCGACGGCGATCCCATCGGGCTTCGCGTCCGTCCCGACGCTCGACGGGCTCCTCCACGACGCAGATGTCGTCTCGGTCCACGTCCCGTTGACCGACGCCTCGCGCGGGATGTTCGACGCGGGACGGTTCGCCGCGATGAAGCGAGGGGCGATCTTCGTCAACACGGCACGTGGCGGCCTCGTCGATCAGGACGCTCTGCTCGCGGCACTCGATGCCAGTCAGCTCGTCGGTGCCGGTCTCGATGTCACGACGCCCGAGCCGCTGCCGCCCGACCATCCGCTGCTCGGTCGAGACGATGTCGTCGTGACGCCGCACATCGCATCGGCTACAGCGGACGGGAAGGTGCGCATCCTCGAAGCGGCCTTCGAGCAGGCGATGACCGTGATCCGCGGCGAGCGGCCGGCACATCTCGTCAATCCCGATGTATGGGACCGCGTCGCAGGAGCGACCGCTGCAGGAGTCGACAGGTGACCGAGATCGGTGTCGGTGTCATCGGGTTCGGGTGGATGGGTCAGGCGCACTCACGCGCGTACCGCGACATCCCGGTCTATTACGGCGATTCGGGGATCCGGCCCAGGCTCGCCGCGGTGGCGGACAACGTGCCGGCCCGGCTCGACCTCGCCCGCGACAACTTCGGCTTCGGCTGGGGCACGCTCGACTGGCACGAGCTGATCGACCGTGACGACGTCGATGTCGTCGACATCACCGCGCCGAACGCCCTCCACCAGGAGATCGCCGAGGCGGCGGCGGCGGCCGGCAAGCACATCTTCTGCGAGAAGCCGGTCGGCATCAGCCCGGAGGCGACGGCGGCGATCGAACGCGCCGGGCGGCACGCCGGGATCATCAGCGGCTGCGGCTACAACTACCGGTGGGCGCCGCTCGTCCAGTACACCCATCAGCTGATCGGCGACGGCAGGCTCGGGGAGCTGACCCATTACCGAGGCCGGTTCTTCTCGATGTACGGGCGCGACCGGCTGGGGCTGCTGTCCTGGCGCTTCATCCAGGATGAGGCGGGCTACGGCGTCCTGAGCGACATCATGTCGCACGCGATCGACATGGCCCAGTACATGTGCGGACCGATCCGACGGGTCGTCGCGACCAAGGAGACGTTCGTCAAGGAGCGACCGCTGCCCGTGCCCGGTACCGGCACGCACTACGACCGCGGCAAGCCGGGCGACCCGACCGGTGCGGTCACGAACGAGGACTACGTGGGCGCCCTCGTCGAGTTCGAGAACGGGGTCCGCGGCACGCTCGAGGCGGATCGCTCGATCTTCGGTCCACAGAGCTCGATGGCGTTCGAGCTCAACGGCTCGAAGGGCGCGGCGTCGTGGGATCACGAGACCCTTAACCAGCTCCAGCTGTATCTGCCAGAGGAGCAACCGACTGACGGCTTCATCGAGGTCCTCGGCGGGGGCAGCTTCCCCAATCAGGGCGCGATCGTGCCGGGTGGCGGCAATTCGATCGGCTACGAGGACATGAAGCTCATCGAGGCGCTCGAGTTCCTGCGCTCGGTCGAAGCGGGCCGGCAGCATCAGCCGGGCTTCGTCGACGCGCTGGCGAACCAATCCGTCGCGGCGGCGATGGCCCGGTCCTTCGCCTCCGAGCGCTGGGAAGACGTCACGAGCCTCCGGCTCGACTGAGGGAGACGCATGCTGGAGAACCGGACCAAGGCCAAGCTCGCCGCGGGCGAACCGGCATTCGGATGCTTCGTCCGGACCGCGGAGCCGCAGCTCATCGAATACGTCGGGATGCTCGGTTGGGACTTCCTGGTGTTCGATGCGGAACACGGGTCGCTGCAACCGCGCGAGGTCGAGGACCTGTGCCGCGCCATCGAGCCGCGAGGCACCACCCCGATGGTCCGGGTCACGACCAACGACGCACCGACCATCCTGCGCTTCCTCGACACCGGCGCCCACGGTGTCCACGTCCCGTGGGTCAACAGCGCCGCCGACGCCGAGCGGGCGGTCCGGTCCGTGAAGTACACGCCCCGAGGGATCCGTGGGCTGGCCGGCAGCCGCGCCTCCGAGTGGGGGCTGCGCGAGCCGATCGGCGAGTATGTGCAGCGCGCGAACCGCGAGACGCTCGTCGTGATCCAGATCGAAACGCAGGACGCCGTCGACGCCATCGACGAGTACCTCACGATCGACGACATCGACGTCCTGTTCCTCGGCCCGACGGACCTGTCGCAGTCGCTGGGCCATCCGGGCGATCTGCGTCACCCCGATGTGCTTGCGGCGATGGATCGCGTCGCCGACGCGGTCGTCGGATCCGGCACGACCCTCGGCATCTACGCTGGCACGGTCGACATGACCAAGGAATGGCTGGACCGCGGCGCCCGCTACTTCACGACGTCGCTGGAGCCGTTCCTGCGTGACGGGATGCGCGCCCACCTGCGCGACGTGCGAGGCTGACGCCATGGACACGATCCGACTGACGACCGCCCAAGCCATCGTCCGCTGGCTGCTGGCCCAGCGGACGCGTATCGACGGCGAGGACGTCCCGATCTTCGCCGGCGTCTTCGGGATCTTCGGTCACGGCAACGTGACCTCCCTGGCCGAGGCACTCGAGCCCGTCCAGGACCGGCTGCCGACGTGGCGCGGCCAGAACGAGCAGTCGATGGCGCTCGCCGCGGTCGCCTACGCCAAGGCGATGCGCGGCCGGCGGATCATGATCGCCACCTCGTCGGTGGGACCTGGCTCGACGAACATGGTCACGGCCGCCGCCGTCGCGCACGCCAACCGCCTACCCGTCCTGCTGCTGTCGGGCGACACGTTCCAGCACCGGATCGTGGACCCGGTCCTCCAGCAGGTCGAGCACTTCGGCGATCCGACGATCACCGTCGCCGACACGTTCAAGCCAGTCAGTCGTTACTGGGATCGGATCACGAACCCCGCGCAGATCGTGAGGTCACTGCCGCAGGCGCTGGCGACCATGCTCGACCCACAGACGCGCGGCCCGGCCTTCTTCGCCCTCCCCCAGGACGTCCAGGCCGAGGCCTACGACTACCCGCTGCGGTTCTTCGAGCCGCGGGAGCACTACATCCGCCGACCCGGGCCGGATCCACGCGACGTCGAGCGCGCAGCGGAGCTCATCGGGCGGGCGAAGCGGCCGATGCTGATCGCCGGTGGCGGCGTCCATTACTCGGACGCCACGGAGACCGTTCGCACGTTCGCCGAGCGCCATGGCATCCCGGTCGTGGAGACCGTGGCCGGCAAGGCGACACTGACCCACGATCACCCGAACTACGCCGGCCCGATAGGCGTCACCGGGTCGCGCGCGGCGAACGCCGTCGCAGAACAGGCCGACGTCGTCATCTCGGTGGGCACGCGCCTGCAGGACTTCACCACCGGATCGTGGTCGGTGTTCCAGGACCCGGATGTCCGCTTCATCGGGATCAACACCGCCTCGTGGGACGCGTACAAGCAGGGCGCGCTCCCGGTCATCGGCGACGCGAAGGCGACGCTCGAGGCGGTCGATGCCGCGCTCGGCGACTACGCCGCCGCGCCGGAGTGGCTGGCCAACGCCGACGAGCACATCGCCGAATGGCACGCGTATCTCGACTCGTGGTCCGGCCGCACGCACGACGGGCCGCCGGCATACGCCGAGGTGATCCAGGCGATCAACGCCGTCGCCGGACCGCAGGACTACATCCTGTCCGCGGCGGGTGGTCTTCCGGGCGAGCTCAGCATGGGCTGGCGGTCGAAGTCGGTCGGGTCGTTCGACTCGGAATACGGCTATTCGACGATGGGCTACGAGATCGCGGGCGCGTGGGGTGCCCGTCTCGCACGGCCGACGGGCGACGTCATCGCCTGGGTCGGCGACGGCTCCTATCTGATGATGAACTCGGACATCTACTCGACCGTGCTGACGGGTCAGAAGGTCATCTTCATGGTCTGCGACAACGGTGGGTACGCCGTCATCAACCGACTCCAGGTGAACACCGGCGGGGCCGAGTTCAACAACCTTCTCTCGACCACTCGCCACGAGCGCTACTTCCAGGTCGACTTCGTGAAGCACGCCGAATCGATGGGTGCGATCGCCGAGCGGGTGGAGTCCGTAGCCGATCTGGACGCCGCCTTCGCGCGGGCCAAGGCGGCCGACCGCAGCTACGTGATCGTCGTCCCGATCGACCAGTACACCTGGACCGAAGGCGGCGCGTGGTGGGAGGTCGGCATACCGGAAGTCAGCGACCGCCCAGAGGTCAAGGCCGCGCGGGAGGCCTGGGAGGACGCCAAACAGCATCAGCGCGTCGGCGTCTAGGCGCGTCGTGGGCGAGTTCGACGGCCGCGTCACGATCGTCACCGGAGCGGCCTCGTTCATCGGGGAGGCCATCGGCGCCGTGCTGATCGAGGGTGGCGGTTCCGTCATCCTGGCGGACCGCGACGCGGAGCACGGCGCAGCCGTCGCCGAGCGGCTCGGTGCGTCCGCGCGGTTCGTCCAGACCGACGTCACGAGCGATGCCGATCTCGACCGGCTGATCGCGAGCGCGATCGACGGCTTCGGCCGGCTCGACGGCGTCGTCGGCGGCAGTGCCAATTTCGAAGACGAGCGCATGGCCAGCGATCGCGCGATGTGGCAGCGCGTGCTCGACGTCAATGTCGCCTCCGCCGCGGTGCTCACGACCAAGGCCGCGGCCGCGATGCAGCCCGGAGGGGCCATCGTCCATATCGCGTCGGTCAGCGGCCACGTGTCGCAGCCACTACGGGTCGTCTACAACGTCTCGAAGGCCGGGCTCCTGATGCTCGTGAAGAGCGCCGGCAATCACTTCGCCAAGCAGGGCATCCGGGTCAACGCGGTCTCGCCAGGATGGACGTGGAGCCGCAACATCGAGCGTCGGTACGGGACCCGCGCGCATGCCGATGCGCTCGCCGCCGAGTTCCAGCCGCTCGGCCGGATGGCCGAACCGCGCGAGATCGCCGAGGCGGTCGCGTTCCTGCTATCGGACCGGGCCTCGTTCATCACCGGAGCCGAGCTCCTGGTCGACGGCGGCTACCGGACGCTCGGCCCGGAGGGCCTCGGCCAACCGTTCGAGAAGGTCCGGACGATCGTTTAGGTCAGGCCGCGGGGCTGGCGTTGCCCAGCTCGTCGAGCGACGCGCGGCTCGACGTGAAGTATTCGGCGAGGCGCGTCCGCTCATCGGGCGAATGGACGGCCGCGATCGTCTCGACCCACGTGCGTGCCCCATCGATGATCGTCCCGATCACCCGGGCGTCCTCCTCCGAGAACGGCCGCCGACCGGCGACGTCGAGGTAGACCGGCGAGCTGTGGGCGCCCATGCTCGTCGAGAAGGCAGAGTGGATATGGGCGCTGCTCGTCGCCCGGGCGGCGAGCCAACCGCTTCCCGTGACCGTGACGCGCTCGGCGAGATCGAGACGTTCCGTCGGGGTCCCATCGCCGGCCGTGGCGATCACACGGCCGTCGTGGATCAGCTCGATCGCATCGATGATGGGCTGGGCTGCCCATGCCTTGACCCTGACGTCGACCGTGCCGCCGTTCGCGCCGATCACGATGACATCGCCCTGGCCATGGCCGTCGACCTTGATGTCGATGAGCGCGCCGGACGACACGAACGTCCTCCCGGCACGGACGGCCTCGGCGAAGCCAGCGAAGGACAGCGGCCGTCCGGAGTCGAGCCGCGCGTACGTCCGGATCGCGCCGACCGGGACCTCGGCCGACATCTTGTCGGTGCCACCGACGACCGGCAGACGGTAGCCGCACGCAAGGAATCGGTACCACTCGCGGATCGAGGGCCCGTCGACGCCGGGCGTCAGGGCCTGCAGCTCGACGGCATCGATGCGGCCGCACACGATGTCGGCCGCGATCTCGGCATACGGCAACGGGAAATGGACCGCCACCGCCAGACCGTCCTGAGCGCGGGACGCGTCGGCCCAGTCGCGCATCAGCCATTCGAGCGGATCACCCATCCGTGCCTCGGGCGGACCGGCGCTCGCCATCGGCAAGACCGGATCCGAAGCTCCGAGCAGCCCGATGTGCCCGAGCATGTTCTG
>DATNFQ010000292.1:0-12594 GCA_035606295.1 Patescibacteria group bacterium | reverse complement strand
GACCGCCTTCGAGAGTCTGGAGCAGGTTCGGCTTGATCGCGTCGCGAAGCAGCACGGTCATTGCCCCGGCGACGCCCAGATCCTCGGCTGTGACAGGCGAGCCATCCATGCGGGTCGCGAGGACCATCCGCCCCAGTCGGTCGCGCAGGTCGAAGAGGTCGGTCGCGAGGGCGAGCACCGCCATCACTTCCCAGGCGACAGTGATCACGAACTCGGTCTCGCGCGGGACGCCATCCTCACGACCGCCGAGTCCGATCACGACGTGCCGCAACGCCCGGTCACTGATATCGAGGACGCGTGGCCACAGGATGCCGTGCGGGTCGATCCCCAGCGGGTTCTTGTGGTGCAGGCTGTTGTCGATGAAAGCCCCGGCGAGGTTATGGGCCGCGCCGATCGCATGGACGTCGCCGGTGAGATGGAGGTTGAAGTCCTCCATCGGGATGACCTGGCTATAGCCGCCGCCCGCGGCGCCACCCTTGATCCCGAAGACGGGCCCGAGCGATGGCTGGCGTATGTTGACGGATGCCTTGCGGCCGATCCGGTTCAGGCCTTGGGCCAGGCCGACGGTCGTCGTGGACTTGCCTTCGCCGAGTGGCGTCGGCGTGATCGCGGTGACGACGACGTACTTCCCGCGCGGTCGCTCCGCCTCCAGACGGGTGATCGCCTCCAGGCGGACCTTGGCCTTGGTCGGACCGTAAAGCTCGAGCTCATCGGGCTCGATGCCCAGCTCGGCGGCGATGTCCACGATCGGCCGAGGAGTGACGGAACGCGCGATCTCAAGGTCCGACGGGAAGCTCATGTGATCTCCTGGGTCGTTCAGTCGGCCGTGGCTTGGCGCTCAGCCGCCCGGACGAGATGGGTGAGCAAGAGGGCGTTGGTCAATGGGCCGACACCGCCTGGCACGGGGGTGATGGCGGAGGCGACCCGGCGCGCTGATTCGAAGTCGACGTCGCCGCGGATATGCCCGTCGACGACGTTGATCCCGACGTCGACGACCACGGCGCCCTTCTTGAGCATGTCGCCCGTCACCAATCCTGGACGTCCGGCTGCGACGACGACGATGTCGGCACGCCCGATCTTCCCGGGCAAGTCGTTTGTCCGTGAATGGGCGACCGTGACGGTCGCGTCCTCCTTGACGAGCAGGAACGCGGCGGGCATCCCGACGACCGCCGAGCGGCCTATCACGAGCGCGTCCTTGCCGGCGATCTCGATGCCGGAGCGCCGCAGGATCTCGACCGCCGCGTGGGCCGTCGCCGGGAGGAAGCCGTCATAGCCGAGGCGGAGGAGCCCGGCGTTGAGTGGATGGATCCCGTCGATGTCCTTGGCCGGGTCGATCGCGTCGATGATGCTCCGCAGACGGATCGTCGGCGGCAGCGGCATCTGGACGATGACCCCGTCGACGGACGGGTCGGCATTGAGGGTCGTGATGGCATCGACCACCGCCGCCTCGGTCGCCTCCCCTTCGAGCTCCGCGAACCGCGCTTCGATCCCGACCTTGGCGCAGCCACGCAGGATCTGCTCGAGATAGACGGTCGATGGTGCGTCCCGTCCGATGATCACCACCGCCAGGCCGGGCGGTCTTCCGTGTGTCTTCGTGAACGACTCGACGTCTTCCGCCACGGCGGATCGGATCTCGGCGGCGATCGACTTGCCTTCGAGCAGCCGGGCCGTTCCCGTCGACGCGTCGATCACGCCCGTCCGGCCAGCTCGACCGGCTCGCGGCGCTCGCCCGACGCCACCGCCTGATGCGCCTGCGAAGCGAGATCCTCGATGGCTGAGAGGAGTTCCATCACCCGCGCGGTCGTCGTTCCCTCGTAATCGGTGTCGCCGGTCGACGGGAGGTTGATGAGGACATTGGCGGCGGCTCCGCGCGCAGCGGCCTCGCCGAGCCGCGCTGCGACGTCGACGTCACTCGCCGCGTTGGGGTTGCTTCGCCCAGCGAGGGCTTCGGCGGCAGCGACGAGATCGACACACGCTTCGAGACATCGGAGCGGCGCCTCGGAGGAGGCACGGGCGGCCGCTTGCATGGCCTGCTTCCGAGCCCCGATCTCGGGCTCGGTCTCGCGCGGCAACTTCAGGGCGGCCGCGTAGCCCGCGTAGGCCTCGGCATCCTCGTCTGCGAGGACGAGAAAGTGATCCGACAACCGTGGACCGATCTCGAGCGCCCACGCGAGCATCGGCTCATGGTCGACGTACTTGGGGCGGCCGGTCGTGAGGGACGCGACCATCGTCACGAGACTCGCTCCGAGGGCTGCCGCTATCGCCGACGCACTGCCTCCGCCAGGAACGGGATCGGACGACGCGAGTCGCGCCGCGAATTGGTCGATGGTGAGGTCGCGAAAACGACCCGGGTTGCCGTCGGGATGCACCGCGCGATTGTAGGTTGCCACCCACAACATCCGCGGGCGGGTTCCGCCGAAGCCCTGGGAGACGAGGCGCGATGACGTCCGAGATCGAGGCGGCGGCGAGCGCGCGAGTGCATCAGCCCCGCTGTTGGCCAGCCGAGGCCAAGCCGGGCAACGCCGTCAGGGACGATGGCTGCGAGGCGCGTCGAAGGGGCGGGTGCGGTACCGGCGCACCCGCCCGCAGTCCGACGATTCGCCGACGACGGTCAGGGAGGCGACCCCGCCGGCCTTATGAGGTGCGGCTGCTCAGGCCGCCCGGTGGATCTCGTCCAGGCCGGTGACGGTCCAGCGCTTGGACCGGTGCTGATACGAAAGGGAGAGGCGAGCCCGCGGCGTCTCGACCTCGAACAAGGTCCGCGGCCCGGTGATCACCGGGTAGGCGGCCGCTTCCTCGCGGATGACCGCGAGCTGGGTGATCGGTAGTCGTTCGGTGCCCCAGGTGACTTCCCGGGGACGACCGCTGAACCAGTCTGTCCGGACGTGTACGGCGACCGGCTCGACACGGGTGAATGCCATATCGGCCTCCTTCGGGGGCGTTAAGCCGTCGTCCGGGGCACTCGGCCGACAGAACATCTGTTCGATGTCACGACACTAGACCGAACAGACGTTCGATGTCAAGCGTCGTCGGGTGGAATGTCGTCGAGCGTCGTGTCAGCTAGGGTGTCACGACCTTCGGCCGCGTCTGGATCGACGTCGACGGCGTCCGTCGGAACCCCGCGTGCTCGTCGATCGAGCGGGTTCCGGGGATCCCGCTCGAAGGGTGCGGGCAGACCGGCCCCGACGAGGCGGCCCCGAGTCACGGCCTTGGAGCCGTAGCGCTGGCGAACGGCGTCCGCGGCCTCGATCGCCTTCCTCCGTCGCGGGTCGTCTTCGGCGAACAACGCCATCTGCTCGCGCTCGCCGAGGTTCGACGCCGTCACCCCGAGCAGCCGCACCCGTATCCCGCGCACCTGCGGGCGGGCCAGATCCAGGGCGGCTCGATAGATGGGCTCCGTCAGGTCGGTGGGCTCGGCGAGCGTCCTCTGGCGCGTGACGGTCCGGAACGAAGAATCGCGCACCTTCACCGCGATCGTCGATGCCCGGACGCCCGCGGATCGAAGCCGTCCCGCGACGCCGTCGCTCAACGCGAGGAGCGTCCGCTCGATGATCTCGGGGTCGGACGTGTCGACATCGAAGGTCGTCTCGTGGCCGACCGACTTCGCCGGGTCGCCTTCGTGGACCGGGTCGTCATCCAGGCCGACGGCTCGCGAGACCAGCGATGCCCCATGCTTCCCGAAGCGGCGGACGAGGAGGTCCGGCGACAGGTCTGCGAGATCGCCGATGGTCTTCACGCCGTATTCGGCCAGGACCGTCGCCGTCTTCTCGCCCACGCCCCACAACCGCGAGATCGGCAGGGGGGCGAGGAATGCCGCCTCATCACCGGGCAGAACGACGACCAGCCCGTCCGGCTTGCGGAGGTCCGAGGCGATCTTCGCGACGAGCTTCGTCGTCGCGACGCCGACCGACGCCGTCAACCCGACCTCGTCATGGATCTCGCGCTTGATCGACGCCGCGATCTCCGGCCCCTCGCCGAAGAGCGGCCGCGATCCGGTCACGTCGAGGAACGCCTCGTCGATCGAGATCGGTTCGACCTGGGGCGTGAACCGGCGCAGGACGGCCATCACGTCGCGCGACGCCTGCTGGTAGCGGCGGCCATCGACGGGTAGGAACACACCATGCGGGCAGCGCCGGTATGCCTCGGTCACCGACATGGCCGAGTGGACGCCGTAGACCCGCGCTTCGTACGACGCGGCCGACACGACCCCGCGGCCGGGCGGCACACCGCCGACGATGACCGGCTTGCCCCGCAACTCGGGGCGATCTCGTTGCTCGACGGCAGCGAAGAACGCGTCCAGGTCGACGTGGAGGATCGTCCGCATCGCCCTCATCGTCTATCGATGGCGCGCCAGCTAGAACGACACGAAGTGCAGGACCTCGATCGCCCAGATGCCATAGGCGTTCACGAGGATCCCGATGACGATGGCGACCTTCGCCTCGATCGAGATCCCCCGACGGAACACCCAGCCGAGCATCGGCCACAGGATCGGCGCGACGTCGAGGATGCGGCGATAGCCGAACTGGGTCCAGCCGATACCGCCGTGGGTCACGACGAGCGCGAGGCCCGTCACCACCGAGATCCAGCCATAGATCAGCAGGCGATTCCGGCCGTGTGCCCTGAACAGCCACAGGAAGATCGGTGTGGTGAGGATGAGCGACGTGCCGATCCAGTTCGGCCGGAACCACGGGAATTGCTCGACGAAGTCGAAGGTCTTGAGGAACATCACGTTGAAGTTCCGCGGGATGTATGAGAGCGAATTGATGCCGTCCGAGTACCACGACTCCGTGAGCACGCTCTGGCCCTCGGAGTTCAGGACGAGGTTGTACCCGAACTCGGCCGGGTTACCGAAGCGGGCGAAGTTGTAGCCCATCGTGATGACCACGGGTATCGCGAAGCCGGCGAAGAAAGGGATGAACGGCAGGAAGGACCTGGAGGAGAGCTTCGGCGGCCAGTGGACGGGCCACCGACCGTAGAGCGCCAGGTACAAGGGCATCGTCAGACCGACCGGGACGCGAGAGGCTGCGGCGAGACCCAGCAGCAGTCCAGCGAGGAACGGGCGCGTCCCATGCAGCGCGAGCAACAGCGCGGCCAGCGCGAAGAACACGGCCGAGAGGTGAGCGAACAGCCAGACCGTCCCCTCCCCGGCGGCCCACCAGTGGACGCTGCCGAAGGCGAACGCGGCCAGCAGCCAGCAGCGTGAGATCGGCGCGACGTCGAGCTTCACGAACACGAGCCAGAGCAGCAGGATGTTCGCGGCGCCGATGATCGCCGCAGCGATGCTCTGATCGACGGTCGGGCCGAACAGGGCCACGACGGGGAGGACGAACAGCACGGGCGCCGGCGGGTACGGCATGTAGCCGCCACCGTTCGGGCCCGGCGCGTGCTCGAGATAGCCGAACTCCGGCCCGATGTAGAGCTTGCCGTGGAGCAGCGCGTCGGCCAGCGGCACGAACCCGTCGAGCTCGACGCGAGCGGGGTTCGTCGCCCAATAGATGACGCCGGCCAGGATCGTGAGGATGAAGACGAACGCGCGGTCGTCCCGACGGATGTCGCGGATCGACCGCCACCAGGCGTCCGAGTCGTCGGCCCGTGGCGTCGCGACGGCGGGCGATGTCATCGCGTCACGGCCGGCGGCATGTCAGGGAACGCCGGCTGCGGCATGGCGCGGATGGTATACCGCAGTGGCTCGCCCGAAGGCGAGCCGAATGTCGACCTCGGCGAAGCCTAGCCCTTGGGCTCGACGACGATGGTCACCTCTGGCGTCATGCCGGTGAAGACCTTCACCGCGACCTTGTAGGTGCCCAGCGACTTGAGGGGCTCCTCCAGATCGATCTTGTGGCGGTCGACCTCGATGCCGCGGCGCGCCAATGCGTCGGCGATGTCCTTCGAGGTGATCGACCCGTAGAGCTTGCCGCCCTCGCCGACCTTCACGCCCATGGTGAGCGTCGTCGAACCGATGCGAGTCGCGGCGATCTCGGCCTCTTCGCGCTCCTTCTTGCGCTTGTCCTCGCGGCTGGCGATGTCGTGCTGCCACGCGCGGTACGCGCCGCCCGCCGCCGGTACCGCCAGCGACTGGGGGATGAGGTAATTCGTCGCGTACCCGTCGGCGACCTGCTTGAGCTCGCCGCTCTTGCCGAGCTTCGGGACGTCCCTCGTCAGGATGACCTTCAAGTAGTGGGCTCCTCCTTGTTGATCCAGGCGCGCGTGCGCGGCACGACTCCGGATCGTTCGATGGCGCGTCCGGCGCCCGAGATGAGGCCGGGGACGCGGCGGATGGTCCGACGGACCGGACCCGGCGTCAAGCGCCTGATCTGGGCGACGTCACGATCGAACGACGCGCGGTCGATGGCGAGGTCGTCGAGCTTCTCCTGGAGAAGCTCGGGCGGCACACCGTCGAGGAAGACGTCGACCGCGAGCACGACGACCACCAGATCGTCGAGACCGCCGATGATCGGGATCGTGTCCGGGATGAGATCGCGGCCGAGGACGAGGTATCCGGCAGCGGCACCGAGCATGACCTTGCGGTCGGCCGGCATCCGGTCGTCGATCACGAGTGCGCCGATGAGGCGGGCGTAGTCGGGGACCCGACTCGCGACCGGCAGGAACGCCAGGAGCGACACGATGCGGCTGATGCTCGCTCGCCCGATCCCACGCCTGCTCGCCACGCTCGTCGACCTCCTGTCCGTAGGGACCGGGAAGTCTACCAGTGATGCTTCCTACGTCCGGCTGGGCTCCCTTGACATCGAACGTCCGTTCGGTATGATGCCCGCAAGGAGGCGCGAGTGACGAAGCACGACGCCGAACGAAAACTGAGGATCCTGGACTTCATCGCCGCGACGCTGCGTGCCCGCGGGTATCCGCCGTCGGTCCGCGAGATCATGCAGGCAGTGGGTCTGGCCTCGACGTCGGCCGTCCATCATCACCTCCAGATGCTCGTTCGCGAGGGGTACCTCGAACGAGGTGAAGGTCAGAGTCGAGCCATCAGGCTCACGCCCACGGCGGCGATCCGCCTCGGCCTCTCGAGCGAGCTTGTCCCACAGGCGACGACGGCCGATTCGCGCGTCGTGCCGATCATCGGGGAGATCGCAGCGGGCGGACCGATCGAGGCCTATCAGGATGCCTCCGAGACGCTGGCCGTCCCCGACATGCTGGCGCCGAGCGGCGACGCATACGTCCTCCGTGTCCGTGGTGACTCGATGATCGAGGCGCACATCGCAGATGGCGACTTCGTCCTGATCCGCCCCCAGTCGACGGCCCGGAACGGTGACATCGTGGTCGCCCAGGTCGAGGAGAACGCGGTCACCCTGAAGCGGTTCTTCAAGGAGAAGGACAAGATCCGTCTCCAGCCCGCCAATCCGGAGTACCCACCCCAGTTCTACGACGATGTCCGCATCCAGGGCAAGTTGATCGGAGTCATCCGAAAGCTTGACTAGCGGCGTCCTGGCTCGGCCGGGGCGGGCGTTGGCACCCTCCGCGCACTCGCTCAAGCATTTGCATGCGCTCGCTCATGTGCTCGGGCGCCGCCTTCGCCGCGACCGCCCAGACCGCCGATCCTCGGTTCGCAGAACTATCCACAGGTCGCCCACAGTCCGCTAACCGAGGCGGCGCAAATCGTGGATGGGGTTCGGGGATAAGCCCCTTTCCAGCGACGTGGTCGGGGCACGACAGTCAGTCGTCACATCCGTCACGCACATCTCGGGGATCATGATCGACCGCCTTCCGCCACAAAGTCTTGAAGCTGAGCAGTCGGTGCTCGGTGCCATCCTCATCGACCGCGATGCCGTCGTCGAAGTCGCCGAGTTCCTTCGACCTGAGGACTTCTACCGCCAGGCGAACGGGCGCATCTACGCCGCCATCCTCGACCTGTTCGAGCGTCGCGAACCGATCGACATCGTCACGGTCGCCGAAGCGCTCGAGCGGCGCGAGGATCTCGAGTCGGTGGGCGGTCGTGCGTACCTCTCGAGCCTCAGCAACGAGACGCCGACCGCCGTCCACGCCGCGCAATACGCGCGGATCGTGGAGCGCAAGGCCGTGCTTCGGAACCTGATCGGCGCAGCCGGCCGGATCGCCGGCATCGGTTATGAAGATCCGGCGGAGATCCAGGAGGCCATCGACCGGGCGGAAGCTGAGCTCTTCGCGGTCAGCCAGAAGCGCATCGATGCCGGCTTCAGCCCGCTCAAGTCGCTCCTGCACGACGCATACGACCGACTGGACTACCTCCACACGCATCGCGGCGAGATCTCGGGCGTCCGCACGGGCTTCACCGACCTCGACACGCTGACGACGGGCCTCCAACCAAGCGACCTCATCATCGTCGCGGCCCGCCCGTCGGTCGGTAAGACGTCGTTCGCACTGAACGTCGCGGAGCACGCCGCGGTCCGGGAGCGAAAGAGCGTCGGCGTCTTCAGCTTGGAGATGAGCAAGGAGCAGTTGGTCCTGCGCCTGCTCTCGAGCGTCGCCAACATCGACTCGCAGAAACTGCGGACAGGCTTCCTCGACGAGCTCGACTTCACCCGGATCGCACCGGCGATGAACTCGCTGTCGGAAGCACCGATGTACATCGATGACACCCCGAACATCAGCGCGATGGAACTCCGGACCAAGGCGCGCCGGCTTCAGGCAGAGGCGGGGCTGGACCTCGTGGTCGTCGACTACCTGCAGCTCATGCAGGCGACGACGAGTAGCAAGGACGCAAACCGCGTGCAGGAAGTCTCAGAGATCTCGCGTGGATTGAAGGCCCTCGCGCGCGAGCTCTCGGTACCGGTGATCGCGCTCTCGCAGCTGTCGCGGCAACCGGAGATGCGGGAGTCAAAGGAGCCGCGTCTCTCAGACCTGCGCGAGTCAGGTGCGATCGAACAGGACGCCGATCTGGTCTGCTTCCTCTGGCGCGACAAGGAGCGGGGCTCCGACGATCAGGAGACCGACGGCGAGGTCGTGAACCTCAAACTCGCGAAGCACCGAAACGGCCCGACCGGCGAGATCCAGCTCTGGTTCAAGAAGCGCCAGACGCGGTTCGTGTCGTACGCGGGGGAGCGTTTCGCCGAAGTCAGCTAGCGAACGACGCTCGTGCCGACGTTCGAGCGACCCCGAGATGTGGCCGTCAGCCCTCGTATTCGAAGCCGATCTTCAGCTCGACGCGGTACTCGACGATCTCGCCGTCCTCGACGGTGGCCGACGATTTCACGACTTCCACCGTCTGGATGTTGCGCACCGTCTTGGACGCCGTCGCCACGGCCTGCCGAGCGGCGTCACTCCACGACCGGGGGCTCGTCCCGACCATCTCGCGGATGATGATCACGCCCACGGTCCACCTCCTGGTCTGCCCTCGCTGATCGCATCACGAGCGGCCATGATGACATGAGGCCGACCCGAGCCCGGACCTCGGGCTGGATCGGCCTCGTCGGTGTTCGAGGGGCTGCGGCTCGGGGTTACGCGTCCGGGTCGTCGGGCAGGATCGGCCGCACCGCCAGGATGTACGGCTTGCCATCGGACCCCTTGACCGGTGTCCCGAAGAAGCCGCCCTCGACACTCTTGATCCCGAGCGCTGCGACCTGCTCCGGCGTGAGCGTCGCGTGCGGGAACTGGAGGCCGTTCGGGTCCGCATCGGGCTTGAAGTCCTTCACCGTCAGATCCGACCAGGGCCAGTCGACCATGTCGGGGGCTGCCATCCCGCCGCCGTCGACGAGCGTTGCCCGGTAGGCCTTCGGTTCATACACCGACGTCTCGATCGAGCCGCCTTGGTCGAAATCCGCGAGGCGGTCGGCCAGCTTCTTGAAGGCAGTGCGCGCGGGGCCATCGGGGTTGCCGGGTTCGACGTCCATCCCCAGGGCCATGATCGAGACGGCCTTCTTGATCCCCCCGGCATCGACCGTGAAGACGGTCGTCCCCACGTCGGCGACCATCGGGTTGTCGTAGTTCGGTCGAGCGACTGCGAGACCGCCTTCGCCCAAGGCCAGCGTCAGCAGCTCGACGATCTGCTCCTCGCTGAGCTTCGCGGTGCGCATCGGGTTGAACGGCATCGTCGAACCCTGGGCAGCCGGTGCGTCCTTCAAGGGGTTGCGAAAGATCACGGTCCCGTCGCCGTACAGCGTGAAGATCGGCGCCTGCGCCGCGCTGTATCCCGCCATCATCAGACCGCCTCCCTCGTCGTAGCGAAGGAGGACATCCGCGGGCCCGGTCTTATGGTCGATGCCACCCGCGGCGGACTGGCTGGGCGCCTCAGTCGGGCTGGCGGACGGGCCATCGGACGGCGCGCCGCTCGGTGACGCAGCAGGTGCTCCGGTGCTGGTGCAAGCGACGACAGACGCGAGCAGCAAGGGGGTCAGGGCAAGGGACGCCAGACGGCGCGGTTGGTTCGACATGGCTGCCGGACGCAGATTCGTTGGGCATGGTTCCGAAACGAACCTACGAAATCCGCCAAAAACCCTTGACGCCGCGCGTATCTTCTCGGCTAGACCCGGGCTCCGCCCGGACCGGACCGGGCGCGCAGTCCCCCTTATGCCCCGCGCTCCCGAGCGCCGTTCCGCGCGGACCGCGCGCCGGGCCGTCCACGGCGTCCCAGCGTAGGAGGGTCTGGAGAGCGTGTACCAGGATCGCAGTTTGACCTGTCGCGATTGCGGGGAGGAATTCACCTTTTCCGCGGGCGAGCAGGCGTTCTTCGCCAGCAAGAGCCTGGTGAACGATCCGCAGCGGTGTCCGTCATGTCGGGCGGCCGCCAAGCGCGCGCGGAACAATGAGGGACCGCGCGAGTTCCATGCAGCGATCTGCGGCGCCTGCGGGGGTCAGGCTGTCGTGCCGTTCGCTCCACGGAACGATCGACCGGTGTACTGCAGCTCTTGCTTCGACAAGGTCCGTGCCGGCACATTGGGGACGCCCACCCCGGTCTGACGAGCGCACGGCGACCTAGACGAGGCCGATCCACCGGAGGTCCGGAATCAAGGGTCGGCCTCGCGTCATGTCCGCCCCGAGGAGGGGGCGTTGACGGCTCGCAGCTAATCGCCGGTTGAGCGCATGGCGCCACCATGGCGCCATGCCCGACCGCCCCACCCTCGGCTCCGTTGACACGGCGCGCGAGCGGTCGATATCGTTCGCGCCCCCTGATCCTCGCCGGGCTCCGCAAGGGATCGCGACCCGTCAGCCGATACCCGTAGAGCCCGGTCGGATGACCGGGGCGACGCCGTCCAGGAGTGCCCACCTGAGCGACGAAGTCAGCGGCTACCCGATCCAGATCGCGAAGGTCCAGCGTCCAGCGCTCCGCGACGAGACGCTCGAACGACCACGTCTGCTCGACTGGCTGCGCGCCAAGATCCACGGTCGCGTCGTGCTCCTGCTGGCCGACGCGGGATACGGCAAGACGACGCTTCTCGCGGACTTCGCTCGGCGTACCAGGATGCGGACGCTCTGGTATCGACTCGATCCTGACGACCGGGACTGGGTGACGATCCTGCATCACCTGGTCGCCGCCGGCCGGGAACACGATCCGACCTTCGCACCTTCGACTGCCGCAGCCTTGGCCGACGTGGGTTCGACGGGAACGACCCGAGAGGCGGCGTTGTCGACGTTCATCGATGAGCTTCCCGCGATCGCCGGATCTGGGGCGGTCCTGATATTCGACGACTTCCATCTCGTCGACGACGCGCCCGACGCTCGCGTCATCGCACGCGAGCTCGTCGATCGCGCACCCGAGCGGATGACCGTCGTCTTCGCGAGTCGGAGACCACCTGCGATCCCCTTGTCGAGGCTGCGGTCTGTCGGCGAGGTCGCGGAACTCGGTACCGACGACCTTCGATTCGACGCGGCCGAGACGGCTCAGTTATTCACCGAGACATACGGGAGACGCCTCGACCCCGACGTTCTCGAGGACCTGGCGGTGCGCACCGAGGGCTGGATCGCCTCGCTGCAGCTGGTGCAGGCGGCATTGCGCGATCGATCACCCAGTGAGATCCGTCGCTTCGTGAGGACACTGAACGGGGCGGACCACGATCTCTACGATTACCTCGCCGAGGAGGTCGTGGGCGATCTCGACGACGAGCTCCAGCGATTCCTCATGGAAACGTCGATCCTCCAGGTCGTCACGCCCGAACTCGCGGAGGTCGTGTCGGGTCGGGACGCCGCCGACGTCGCGCGGCTCACCACGGCTGCGGAGCGACTAACCCTTCTCAGCCGACTGTCCGGCGCGCCCCGAACGCATCAGCGATACCACCCGCTGGTACGCGGCTTCCTTGAAGCGCGGCTTCGCTCCATGGATGGTCCCGACAATGTCGCGGCGCTGCATCGACAGGCCGCGATCGCGTCGGCGAGCACGGATTGGAAGACCGCCGCACATCACTACCGTGAGGCCGGCGACACCGAGGCGATGCTCGGCGTGGTCGCGAGTGCGATCCCGACGATCATGGGCAACGGGCAGTACGCCCTCGCCGAGGCCTTCATAGGGCCGATCAGCGATGACCGTCGTCCCGCCGGCTTTGATCTGATCCTGAGCCGAGTGGATATGCAGCAGGGCGACTACGAAGCCGCGATCGCTGCAAGCCAGGCGGTCCTCGACTCGGGCGTGACGGACCCAGTCCAACGCGACCACGCGTTGCTCAACCT
>DATNFQ010000291.1:0-4179 GCA_035606295.1 Patescibacteria group bacterium | reverse complement strand
ATCGCGGCGTTGCGCAACGTGAATAGCGCCGCTCGCAGCAGCCGGGTGACCGTCGTGTCACCGACCGCGTCCTGGTTGCCGAACTCGCCGGCGATGGCCCAGATGTGCGGCAGCTTGATATCCGTGGCGAACGCGAACTTCAGTGGCGGGTCGTGGTCGAACGTCGCGCCGGTCCCCAGCACGTTCTCGATGTGCCACGTGTCGCCGCCGATGAACTTGACTGCCTCCCAGGCGATGAGCAGGACGACGAAGACCGTCAGGAAGCCGACGAGCGGGCGGAGGCGCCGGCGGGCCGATGCGCTCCTCCCCATCGGCTAGTCGGTCACCGCCTGGTCGGCGATGTCGAGCGCCGCGTCGATGATCTCGAAACCCTGGGCGAGCTCGTCCTCGGTGATGCACAGCGGCGGATTCGTATGGACCGAGTTGTTGGCGATCATCGTGTAGAGCCCGTGCTCTCGGAAGTACTTGCCGATCGCCTTCATCTCGTCGGACGTGCCGTTGAACGGCGTCAGCGGAGTCCACGGGTCGCGGCTACGGACGAGATCGATGATCCCGAACAGCCCGAGGTTGCGGGTCGCCCCGACCGACGGGTGTTCGGCGGCCAGGCGCTGATGCATCTCGCGCATCCGCTCGCCCATCCGAGCGGCGTTCTCGATCAGGCCGTCCTCCTCGTACACGCGGAGCGTCGCGAGCGATGCTGCCAGCGATATCGGGTGCGACGAGTACGTCAGGCCGCCGTAGAACATCTTGTCCTCGAACGCCTCGGCGATCTTGTGCCGCATCGCGACCGCGCCCAGCGGCAGGTACGACGAGGTCAGTCCCTTGGCCATCGTCATCAGGTCGGGGACGGTGTCCCAATGGTCGATGGCGAACCACCGGCCCGTGCGCCCGAAGCCGGCCATCACCTCGTCCGCGACCATCAGGATCCCGTGGCGATCACAGATCTCGCGGACACCCTGGATGTAGCCATCGGGCGGGATCAGGATCCCGTTGGTCCCGACGATGGTCTCGAGGAAGACCGCCGCGATCGTCTGCGGCCCCTCATAGCGGATGACGTCCTCGAGCCCCTGCAGGCTCTCCTCGACAGGCCGCGGCTCCGCCTCGCCCCAACGATGCGTGTCGGGGTAGCGGACGACGCCGACGAGGCCCGGCTCGTTCGCCCACCGGCGCGGGTCGCCCGTGAGTGTCATCGCGCCCATCGTCGCGCCGTGGTAGGCGCGATACCGAGCGAGGACCTTGTAGCGGCCGGTGTAGTGCCGGGCGAACTTGATCGCGTTCTCGATCGCCTCGGCACCGCCGAGGGTGAAGAAGACCTTGTCCATATCGCCAGGGAGGATCTCGGCGAGCTTCTGGCCGAGCAGGCCGCGGATCTCCGTGGCGAACGCGGGCTGAACGAACTGGAGCTTGGCCGCCTGCTCCGTGATCGCGTCGATGACACGCCGATCGCCGTGACCGATGTTGACCGACATCAGCTGGCTGTTGAAATCGAGGATCCGCTTCCCCTCGGGCGTGTAGAGCCAGACGCCCTCTGCGTGGTCGACGACGATCGGGTCGATCGCGCTTTGGATCGACCAGGAGAAGAAGGTGTGCGCGCGGTTGAGGGCGACGATCTCCTCGCTGGTCATCGCCTCGGATGCAGTCCCGATGCCCATGGGTCCTCCTCTGCGTCACGGGGGCCGTGGCCCCGCGAACGCGAGACCGGATTACAGCACATCTGATCCCCGCCGACGGACCGGTCGGTCAGCCCGTCTTCCGGGACGGGACAAGCACCGTCATGCCGTTCGGGGCCACGCGCGCGGTCAGCCAGCCGGGCGCGTGGACGTCGCCATCGATCTCGACGGGTTGCGGCGGGATCGTCGTGATCCGGACCTGTTTGACCGTCCGCCGGATGGTCTCGCCGTGAAGGTCGCCCGTGCGTAACAGCAGGTCGGCGGCGCTGCGCAGACCGCCGGGGATACCACGGCCGGCAACGACGAACAGGTCGAGGTGGCCGTCGCTGGGATCGATCGGCCGACGCGGCCCGATCAGGCCCGGGATGATCTCGCCGGTATTCGCGACGAGAACGAGGTGGCCGTGGCGTTCGAGCGTCTCACCATCGGCCTCGATCACGAGATCGACCGGGGCGAGTCGAAACATCTCCCGGAGCGTTGCGCCGATGTACGCGCCGAACCGCAGCCTGCGCTTCCACTCACCATCGGCCGTGGCCATGATCCGTGCGTCCAGACCCGTCCCGGCCGCCACGACGAATGGGCCGCGTCCGTCCGGCGTGATCTCTCCCTCACGACCCCACTCGGCCATCCCGAGGTCGATCGTCCGCGGCGCGCCGTTTCGGATCGCATCGACGGCACTGCGCAGGCCGCGGATCCCGAGGCTGGCCGCCAGGGCATTGCCGGTCCCGGCCGGCACGATGGCCAATGGGATCGACCTGCCGGCGAGGATCCCCGCTGCGTGCCGGACCGTGCCATCGCCGCCGACGACGGCGACCAGCGGCGACTCGGTCAGCGCCTCGAGCGCGGAGCCGGCCGCATCCTGGGTGTCGTCGACGATCGCCGGCTTCAGGCCGGTGCGTGCCTCGACCGCTGATGCGACGACATCGACGAAGGCGCGTCGCCGTTCCGGGTCACGGATCCGGGACGCGCCTCGGTTGATGATGATCTGCGGCGCGGTAGCATCGACGTCGAGCGGCGGCATGGGCCGCCGATCGTACGCCCGCGCGACGCGACGGGGACCGATTCGACCGGAGGAGATGATGGATCGCGCCGGCTTCCGGGCCTGGCTCCAGCGCTACATCGATGCGTGGCGGCTCAACGACGCCGTCGCGATCGGCGACCTGTTCAGCCCCGATGTGCGCTACGCCTTCGACCCGTTCAGCGAGGCGATCGCGGGTCGCAACGCGGTCATCGAGGCGTGGCTGGACGACCCCGATGCCCCAGGATCCTGGAAGGCGGATTACGACGTGCTCGCGGTCGACGGCGATGTCTTCGTGGCACACGGCCGGACCCGCTACCTCACCGACGATCGGACCGGAGTGGAGCGCGAGTTCGCGAACGTATTCGTCTGCCGCTTCGATGGCGACGGCCGCTGCCGCGAGTTCACCGAGTACTACATGCGCCGGCGGACCGAGCCGTCCGTCGAGGAGTCGGTCGTCGACTAAGCCCGCGGAACCGTCCTTGGTACGAGCACGCGGAGGGAACCCGCTCGAGTCCTGAAGGTGACAGGCGTCTCCCGGAGGTCGGCGGAGTCGGCCCGCGCCGGGAGTGGATGCGAGCTCGTGATCCGAACCTCGGACGATCGATGGGTGGTCACCTGCGGTGCGTACCGCCGCCGCCCGAACGCGATCGACGCCAAATGGCGAAGCAACTCCCATTTCGAGAACCGCCGGAAGACCCGGACGTCGAACCTGCCGTCGTCGAGACGCGCGCCCGGAGCGACCGTCATCCCGAGGCCGAGATACGGCCCGTTCGAGACCGCGACCATCAGCGCGCGAGTCGTGACCGTTTCGTCATCGAGTTCCACGACCATCCTCGCGGGCCGGTAGCGCAGCGCGACCCACAGCGTCCTCGGGATCGACGATGGATGACCCTCGTCGACACGCGTGACCTCGCGGAAGATCGCCGCGTTGAGCCCGACCGAACCCGCCTCGAAGAACGGCACGACATGACCGTCCGAGCGGATGGCTTCGCCCGTATCTATGGCCCGGATCTCGCCGTCGCGCAACACGTCGGCGGCGACATCGATCTCGCGACCGATACCGAGCGCTCGAGCGACGTTCATCACGCGCCCGAGCGGCAGGATGCCCAGGGCCGTCTCCGTTCCGAGCAGATCCTCGGCGACGAGATGGACGGTGCCGTCGCCCCCTGCGGCGACGACCACCTCGACGCCGTCGGCGACCGCCTGACGGACGATCGCCCGTGCCTCGGCCTCATCGGCGGGCTCGTGGATCTCCGCCGTGATGCCATGACGTTCGAGGATCGCGCTCAGATCAGCGACGCTGCCGCCCTGTCGGAGGGCCGTCGGCAGACCGGCGGATGGGTTCCAGATGACGACCATCCGCCGACTCTGCCCGTCAGTCGGGGCGATCGCGCCGAGCGACGCAGTCACGGCTGTTCGCTCGTCCCGCGCGCTTTCCATGTCCGATAGAGCCGGGTGAGCCCGATGAGATAGCTGAGGCCGAGGAGA
>DATNFQ010000290.1:0-2396 GCA_035606295.1 Patescibacteria group bacterium | reverse complement strand
CTCGAGTCCAACGAGACGTACCAGGAGATCGTCTACTCGCAGCTGTCCGAGTCGGAGGCCGCGGCGTGAGCGGGCGACCGGGCGGCGGCGCGCCGACGCCAGGCGGCGCCCAGGCGACTGGCGGCGCCCCAGCAGGCGGTCCGGGTCCGGGTCGCCCGGGAGGCGGCCCGCGCGGCGGGATGATGATGGGCATGGGCATGGGCCTGCCCCCGGCCAAGGCCCGTGACTTCGGCGGCTCGCTGCGACGGCTGCTCGGCGGCCTCCGCCCGGAGGCCCCGCTCGTCCTCCTCGTGATCGTGCTGGCCGTGATCAGCGTGACGTTCGCGATCCTCGGCCCGAAGATCCTCGGCGAGGCCACGAACCTCATCTTCGAGGGGGCGATCAGTGCCCAGCTCCCGTCCGGCGTGACGAGCGAGCAGGTCATCGCAGGACTTCGGGCATCAGGTCAGGACCAGCTCGCCAGCATGCTCTCGTCGATGACGCTGACGCCGGGCCAGGGCATCGATTTCGACGCTCTCGCCCGCATCCTGCTCGTCCTCGTCGGGGTCTACCTGCTGAGCTCGCTATTCGCCTGGATGCAGGCCTACATCATGACAGGCGTCACCCAGCGCACGGTCTTCCGGCTCCGCGCCGACGTCGACGCCAAGCTCGGTCGCCTGCCGCTCAAGACGTTCGACGGGAAGCCGCGCGGTGACTTGCTCAGCCGTGTCACGAACGACATCGACAACATCGGCCAGTCGCTCCAGCAGAGCCTGACGCAGCTCATCACGTCGCTGCTCACGATCGTCGGCGTCCTGATCATGATGTTCACGATCAGCCCGATCCTCGCCGTCGTGTCGCTGCTCGCGGTGCCGGCCTCGTTCGCGGTGACGATCCTCATCATCAGCCGCTCGCAGCGCCAGTTCGTCGCCCAGTGGGCCTCGACCGGTGCGCTCAACGGCCACGTCGAGGAGATGCACACCGGTCACTCGATCGTGAAGGCGTTCGGGCGTCAGCGCGAGGCGATCGAGACGTTCGAGGCCGAGAACGAACGCCTCTACCAGGCCAGTTACAAGGCGCAGTTCATCTCCGGGATCATCCAGCCCGCGATGAACTTCATCGCCAACATCAACTACGTCGCGATCGCGGTCATCGGCGGCCTCCGGGTCGCGAGCGGCCAGATGTCCTTGGGTGATGTCGTCGCGTTCATCCAGTACTCGCGCCAGTTCACCTTCCCGATCATCCAGGTCGCAAGCATCGTCAACGTGCTGCAGTCGGCGGTCGCCTCCGCGGAGCGCGTGTTCGAGCTGCTCGACGAGCCCGAGGAGGTCCCGGATCCCGTCGCCCCGGCCACGCTGCCGCGCGTCGCGGGCGCCGTCGCGTTCCACGACGTGTCGTTCAGCTACGACCCCGAGCGACCGCTCATCGAGCACCTGGACCTCGAGGTCGATGCCGGGCGGACCGTCGCCATCGTCGGCCCGACCGGCGCCGGCAAGACCACCCTCGTCAACCTGCTGATGCGCTTCTACGAGATCGACGCCGGTCGGATCTCGGTCGACGGTGTCGACACCCGCGAGATGACGCGCGATGAGCTTCGCCGGTCCTTCGGGATGGTCCTGCAGGACACGTGGCTGTTCCACGGCACCATCCGCGAGAACATCGCCTACGGACGCCTCGACGCCACCGAGGAGGAGATCATCGCGGCGGCGGAGGCGGCGCACGTCGACCACTTCGTGCGGACGCTGCCCGACGGCTACGACACGGTGATCGACGACGACGCGACCACCGTTTCGGCCGGTGAGAAACAGCTCCTGACGATCGCCCGGGCGTTCCTCGCCGATCGTCCGATCCTGATCCTCGATGAGGCGACGAGCTCGGTCGACACGCGGACCGAGGTCCTGATCCAGCGCGCCATGGGCCGCCTGCGGGCCGGCAAGACCGCCTTCGTCATCGCCCACCGCCTCTCGACCATCCGCGACGCCGACACGATCCTGGTCATGGACCACGGTGCGATCGTCGAGCAGGGCGACCACGCGTCGCTGCTCGCGCGCGGCGGGTTCTACGCCGACCTGTACGAAAGCCAGTTCGCGGAGCCGCTCGCCGAAGCCGTCTAGCCCGCGCTCCCTCCGTCCGACCCGCGGAGCCACGTCAGCACCGCCAGGACGCGCCGATTGTCATCCGGCGTCTGCTCGAGCCCCAGCTTCGAGAAGATCGTGTTGATGTGCCCCTCAAGCGTCTTGGCCCCGATGCCCAGGCGCTCGCAGATCGCTGCATTCGTCCGACCCTCGGCCATGAGCGCAAGGTGTCGCCACGCCCGACCATCGTCACCACCAGGTATGCGGGCGACAAATCCTGGATGATCGGCCTTCGTCCTTTCGTTCTCCGGGCTTGACACCATGACGGTGTTGGCGATACTA
>DATNFQ010000289.1:0-17527 GCA_035606295.1 Patescibacteria group bacterium | reverse complement strand
CGACAGACCCGGGGCGGCCATCCACGCCTTCTGCGAACCCGTCACGACCACGTCGACGCCCCACGCGTCCATCTCGAACGGCACGGCGCCCAGACCCGAGACGCTGTCGACGAGGATCAGCGCATCGGGCGTCTCCTCTCGGATCGCCGACGCGAGCTCCGGGATCGGGTTCATGACGCCCGTCGACGTTTCGTTGTGGGTTAGTAGGACCGCCTTGGCGTCGGGCATCCCGCGGAGTCGTTCGCGGATCTCGTCCGCAGCCGCGGCGTAGCCCCACTCGGCGTCGAGCTTCGTGACATCCGCGCCGTAGATCCCGGCGATCTTCGCGAATCGATCGCCGAACGAGCCGATGCTGACACCGAGCACCCGGTCACCGGGCGACAGCGTGTTGACGATGGCTGCCTCGAGACCGCCGGAGCCGGCCGTCGTCAGCATCGCGACGTCCGAGGTCGTCCCGAAGAACGGCTTGATGCCGTCCAGGATCCGCTTGAGCATCGCGGCGAATTCCGGGCCGCGATGGTTGATCATCTGGCGGGCGCCGGCCGTGCGGACGCTCGGCGGCAGTGCGGTAGGGCCGGGGATACGGAGATTCGGCTCGAAACGGTCCACGGCTGAGGCTCCTGGCGTGACGGCATGCGTCGGGCGTTGGTCGAGAGCGATGGTGCCACAGGCGCGAGGGACGGACGGTCCGGATGCCCGTTAGACGCGTCGAGCACTCGGCGGTACGGTCAGACAAGACGGCGCCAAGGCCGCGCACCAAGCATGGCGAAGTAACGCGGAGGCACTCCCAGGCGTCATGAACCTGACGCCCAGGCGAACGTAGGAGCCAATCCCTCGTGTACCGACCGACCCACCGCGCCCCGAGCCGTCTCCGACGTTTCCTGGTGGGCGCGGTCGGGATCTGTGTCGTCGGGAGCGTGCTCACCGCCACGGCGGTCGCCACGGACACGTTCGGTGCCGGCCACATGTGGCTCCGGGTCGTCAACCGCGTGGAGCGGTTCATGGCCGGCCCTGTGCCTGACCGGCCGACGGTCGCCACGGTCAAGGTCACCGAGCCACCCGAAGAGACCGAGTCGCCGACTCCCGACCCGACACCGACACCGTCGCTCAAACCGGGCGACAGCCCGCCCCCGACACCCGAGCCGACCCCGAAGCCAACGCCCAAACCCAAGCCGACGCCGGTCGACGTCAACGTCGTCCGCGGCGATCCGAACAAGGTCTTCGCGCACGAGATCCGGCCCGACTGGTGCGCGCCCGCGGGGGTCCAAAGCGTGCTCGCGGTGCTCGGCAAGGTGGATACGTCGGACGCGACGCAACGGGAGATCGCCGGCCGGATCCACGAGTGGGAGGCGTACTCCGACAGCCACAACGGCGAATGGGGTCCCGGTGCGATGGCCCTGGCGCTCAAGGCCTACGGCGCACCGGGCTACGAGGTCCGGGCGTTCGAGACCTTGACGTACGCGCTCCGCGACGCCGCGACAGCGATCAAGAAGACCCACTCGCCCGCCATCCTGCTCGCGTGGCGCGGGGCGCATACGTGGGTGATGACCGGGTATCGGGCGAGCGGCGACCCGGCGACGTTCCGCAACACCAAGATCCAGGGCGCCTACATCCTGGACCCGTGGTACCCGGACATCTCGTCGATCTGGGGACCGTCGAACCCGCCCGGGTTCTTCACCTCGTTCGCAGAGCTGCAGGACAACTTCCTGCCCTGGCACCGGCCCGAGGGTCAGTACAAGGACCGCGACGGCCTATTCATCACGGTCGTCCCGACGAAGCCGCGACCGAGCTGACGCGCATCCGCGGCTACGTGGTCGCGACGAGTGACGGCGGCGGCGTGGCCCGCCCGATCGCCTGGACGCGACGGACCAGGAATACGGCCAGCAGGACGTCCTTGACGATCATCCCCAGGGCGTAGCCGATCGGGATCGAGACCAGTCCCAGGCTCGGCGCGAGCAGCGTGGAAGAAGCCAGGACGACGCCGAACCCGGCGAACGAGGCGCCGACCTGGCGGATCGTGTCGTGGGTCGCGTACAGGCCCCGGGAGAGGGGATAGGCCAGCGAGTCGAAGGGCACGGAGACTGCGAATGCCGCGACGATCGTCGCCGTGATCGCCACGTCCTCCGGCCCGAACTCGCCGCCCCCGAGCAGCACCTCGACCAGGATCGGCGCCCCCATGAAGAGCGCGATCCCCGCGAGCGTGGTCAGGATGCCGATCGTGACGACGTTCCGGCCGAGGACGTCACGGAATGCCACGCGGTCGTCATCCGCGTAGGCCGTCGATAGCGTCGGGAAGACGGCCAGCGAGAACGAGATGCCGATCAGGCTGACCGGCACGACCTGGTAGTCGAGCGCGAAGTTGACGGTGCTGACGCCACCGACCGCGATCGTCGTCGCGAGCGCGGTGAAGAAGGTGAAGGTCAGCGGTTCGATCGGGTGGCTGATCATCCTTGGCAGCATCAGCCGGATGAACTCGCGGAAGGCCGGAGTCCGGAAGCCGAATCCGGGACGTGGCCGGAAGCTCGTGCCGAGGATGCCGAGGGTCCGGACGCCGAGGTGGAGGACGGCCCCGCCGACCGCGCCCCACGCGGTCGCGACGATCCCGAAGCGTTCCGCTCCGAGGACGGTCCCGGCCACGATCCCCGCGGTGTACAGGATCGGCGCCAGCGCATAGAAGAGGAAGCGGCGGTTGGCGACGAGGACCTCGCCGATACAGATCGACGCCGCGAACAGGATCTGGGCGAAGCAGTTGATCCGCAGCAGATCGATATAGAGGTCGCGTGTGGCCTGGTCGAACCCTGCGCCGATCGTCGTCGACAACCACGGCGCGGCGAACAGGATCACGATCACCGCCACCACCATCACGAGGACCGCGGCGGTCAACACGGTCCGGCCGAAATCGTTCGCCGCGTGCTCGTCGTCGTGGCGAAGGGCCGTGTAGATCGGTACGAACGGCGCCGTTAGTCCGGCGGCGACGAGCACGTCGAGGGCGATCTCGGGAATGCGGAAGGCTGCGTTGTACGCATCGAGCTCGGGTCCGGGCCCGAACGTGTTGGCGAAGACCCGGTTTCGGACGATCCCGGCGATGAAGTAGACGAAGCTCAGGAACGAGAGGAGGAGTGCGCCGCTGGGGAAGATCCGGTCGAAGAGCGAGCGCGTCAAGGCGACGGGCGATCGCGACACGGCCGGCCTCCACTCCCGCGGCGCCTGCCGCGTCCTGGCCAGTGTGACGGGCCGGGTGGGCCGAGCGCGACGCGGCGCCTCCCGAAGCTGACCTGGGTCACGCGCTTATGCTGCTCGACGCGATGACCGCCACCGAGTCGCGCGCGCCGACGGCAGCGGCCCGCCATGCACCGAACATGGCCGGCGCGCTGATGGTCAGCGTCGCGATCCTCCTGGCCGAGCTTGCTGCCGGCATCGCCAGCAACTCGCTTGCTCTGCTCGCCGACGCGGCCCATGTGTTCGCCGACGTGTCTGGCATCGCGCTGGCGCTGGTCGCCGTGCGTCTTGCGGCGCGACCCCGCTCCGACGCGCGAACGTTCGGGCTCTACCGGCTCGAGATCGTGGCGGCTGCGGCCAACGCCTTGCTGCTGCTGGGCATCGCCGCCTTCGTGTTCTACGAGGGTCTGCGGCGTCTCATCGCACCACCTGAGGTCGAAGCGGGTCTCGTGACCCTCGTCGCCGCGGGCGCGATCGTCGCGAACCTCATCTCGGTCCGGCTGCTGTCAGCCGGTGGCCGCGAGAGCCTCACGGTCCGCGGCGCATACCTCGAAGTGCTTGGCGACCTCTTCGGGTCGGTCGCGGTCCTCGTGGCCGGCGTCGTCGTCCTGCTCACCGGCTGGTACCAGGCGGACGCGCTTGCCTCCCTGGTCGTCGCCATCCTCATCGTCCCCCGGACCGTCGCACTGCTGCGTGACAGCCTGGACGTCCTCCTGGAAGCGACGCCGCGTGGTGTCGACCTCGACCATGTCCGCGGCCACATCCTCGACGCGCCCGGCGTCAGCGACGTCCACGACCTCCACGCGTGGACGATCACGAGCGGGATGAACGTCGTGTCGGCGCACGTGGTCCTCAAGCCGGACGCGCAACCGGGTGACGTGCTCGACTTCCTCGCGACGTGCCTCGCCGATGACTACGACGTCAATCACTCCACGTTCCAGCTCGAAACCGCCGAGCACGTCGCGTGGGAGGCGCGCGGAGCGCACGTGCGGCATTGACGCTGTCGAGATGATCGCGCCATGACGACTGGGACCGTGCTGCGCCGTCTGATCGCGATGGGCGGCGCGTTCCTGATCCTCACATCGTGGGCGCCGGCGCGCGCATTCGCGGCCGTCGCCCATGACGACTTCGCAAACGCTCAGGTCCTGGCGGCGCCGTACGCGGCGAGCTTCGACACGAGCGGCGCGACCAGCGAGACGAACGAGCCGCACCCGCTGTGCCCCGACGGGAGCAGCGCGATCGCCGACACCATCTGGTTCCGCTTCGACGCGAACGCAGACGATCCGTACGACGTCAGGTCGGGGGCCTCGTTTGCGAGCGGCGAGACCGACATGTACCTCCCGAAGGTCGCGATCTGGGACGGAAGTGGCCTGGGCGATCTCGCGTTGATCGCGTGTGCCCATGCCAGTGTCGATGGGTTCGCCAGCGTCATGCTCACCTTCGAAGCCGCGGCGGGCCACACGTATTGGATCCAAGTGGGTAGCGACCCGAGCGATGTGGGTCACGCGCCAGGGGGCTACGGGCAGTTCGACTTCCATCTACAGCGCCCCGTCGCGACCGTCGCGCCGCTGCCTGCCGTCACGATGCACCCGACCTTCCCGGTCTCCTGGAGCGCGGTCCCCGGCGCCGGGGCGATCACGGGCTATGACGTGTGGTATCTCCGTGCCCCGTGGGACGGCAACTGGGTCGAATGGAAGCGCCGCTGGACGGGGACGACGTCGACTACGGGCACGTTCATCGGCGCGCCGGGTACGTATTACTGCTTCAGCGTGTACGCCTTCGACGATCGAGGGTCCCAGTCCTACCCCGCCGAGAACGCCTGTACGACGGTTCCCGTCGACGATCGCGTCTTCATCCGTTCCCCGGGTTGGCGGGCGGGGACGGGCAGCAACTACTACCTGGGCACGTATCTGAGCTCGTCGACGAATCACGCGACCCTGACCCGCACGCGGATCCGGGCCCGCGAGATCTCGCTCGTGGCGACCACCTGCCCGACCTGCGGAAAGGTCCGCGTGTACTGGAACGGCGTGGTGCTCAAGACGGTCGACCTGCACTCGCCATCGACGAGATACCGCCAGGTGCTGCCGGTGGCGCGCTTCCCGGACCACGGCAGGTCCGGGACCCTCCGGCTCGAGGTCTGGGGCGCCGGCAAGCGGGTCGTCATCGACGGGGTCGCGAACCCGCGTCTGTGACCTAGCTCGCGTCCTGCTTCTCGGTCTCCGCGAGCTTCTTCCGGTTTGATTCCCGCGTCCGCATCAGGTCCCCGCCCGCGCCCTTGGCGATCTCGGGCTTCGGCAACGCCGAGCGCTTCGGCTTGCCCGACGCGCGTTTCTCGGCCCGCGCGTCCATCCGGTTCGCGATGGTGGCCTCGTAGCCCTGGTCGGTCGGCAGGTAGTAGCGCCGGTCGGTCAGCTCGTCGGGCAGGTACTGCTGGTCGACGTCCGCCTCCTCGAAGTCGTGCGGGTACTGGTAGCCGACGCCGATGCCGTGCTGGCGCATGAGTCGGTGCGGGGCGTTGCGCAGATGGAGGGGCACGGCGAGGGAGCCGCGCGCCTCGACGTCGCCGGCCGCAGCCCAGTAGGCAGATCCAGATCGGTTCGACTTCGGCGCTGTGGCGATGTACGTCGTTGCTTGGGCAAGCGCGTACTGCGCTTCCGGGAGGCCGACGTGGTCGAGCGCCTGCGCCGCCGCGACGGCGACCTGCAGCGCCCGCGGATCGGCGTTCCCCACATCCTCCGAAGCACTGATGATGAGTCGGCGCGCGATGAACCGGGGATCCTCACCCGCCGCGACCATCGACGCCAGCCAGTACAGCGCCCCGTCCGGGTCGTTCCCGCGAAGGCTCTTGATGAAGGCCGAGACCGTGTCGTAGTGCCCGTCGCCCGCGCGGTCGTACGCCAGGACCCGCTGCTGAGCAGCGCCCTCGACGTCCTCGAGCCGTGGCGCGACGTGGCCATCGGCGTCACGGATGCCCTCGGCCTCGGCGAGCGCGACCGCTCCCTCGAGCACGTTCAGCGCCGATCGGGCATCGCCTCCCGCGAGCCCGACGAGGTGATCGAAGGCCTCCTGGCCGAGCGTCACGCCGCCGTCCGGCCCGAGCGGGCCACCCAGACCCCGTTCCCCGTCCTCGAGGGCTCGTCGGACGACCGTGGCGACGTCCCCGTCTGTCAGGGCTTCGAGCCGCCACACCCGCATCCGCGACAGCAGTGCGGCATTCACTTCGAAGTACGGATTCTCGGTCGTTGCTCCGATGAGCGTGACCGTGCCGTCCTCGACATGCGGGAGCAGCGCGTCTTGCTGGGCCTTGTTGAACCGATGGATCTCGTCAAGGAACAGGACCGTCCGTGTGCCCTGCAGCGCCAGCCGTTCCTGGGCCTCGGCGATCGTCGAACGGACATCGGCGACCCCCGCCATGACCGCGGACATCGTGGCGAACTGCGCACCGACCTCCCCGGCGAGCAGCCGCGCAAGGCTGGTCTTGCCGGTTCCCGGTGGGCCCCACAGCAGCAATGACGCGAGATGACCGCGGGCGATCGAGCGGCGGAGCGGGCCCCGCTCGCCGACGAGGTGCTCCTGTCCGACGAACTCGTCGAGGCTTCGCGGCCGCATGCGCGCCGCGAGCGGCTGTCGTTCGGGTGGTGGTTGGAAGAGCGCTTCGGGCCTGGCGCCTCCGGAGCGTGGTCGTGCGGTCGGCATCGCGGCCAGTCTAGGACGCGGGGTGGCTCAGTCGGGCTCCCAGAGCTCGATCTGATTGCCCTCGGGGTCGAAGATGCGCGCGAACCGCCCGACACCAGGCGCATCCCACTCGGGGTTCGTGATGACCTCGATGCCGTCGGCTTGGAGGGCCGCGATCAAGGCGTCGAGTCCGTCGACCCGGAAGTTGAGCATCCACTGCTTGTCGGCAGGGAAGTAGTCGGTGTCCGATGCGAAGGGCGCGAAGACGGTCGAGCCGGCCTGTTGTTCCCAGATGCCCATCTCGCCACCACCCACGCCCAGATGCTCGGCATACCAGGCGGCGAGCGCCTCGGGGTCCCCCGCCCGGAATGAGATGGCGCCGATGCCGGTCACGCCCATGGTCGCCGTCCTGCCTCTAGATGCGGCCGATGCCCGTGGCTTCGAGCACGACCCAGAGACCGAGCAGGAAGACGACGAGCGAACCGCCGATCTTGGCGATCCGGCGGACATCACGAGCGACGTAGGCGTACTCGTGGCTCGCCCGCTCGGCGATCGATCCGCTCCGCACGCGGACCTCGCCCTCCACGGGTCGACGCGAGCGATCGCGCGCCGGGCTCGTCTTGGCGTCGGCGGCCTTCTCGGCCGCCACGATCTGCGCTTCCAGTTCGGCGGCGCGCGCCTCCTCGGCCGCGGTCAGCGACACGGACCCCGTCGACGGTGTCGAAGTCGACTCCGTGGTCGGTCGCGCGGTCGGGGAGCGGCGCTGGAGCCGTGCCCGTTGGCCCGGGCGGCTCGAACCACCGCGTACGCGCTTGGCCATGGTCGTCGATGATCCTCCGGGACGAGTCGGTGGATGGGCGGGGACGTCGGTCGGGTCGCCGCCAGCGGCAGAGGATAGCACCGCGGCTTCGGCGGCCATCCGATACGTGATGGCCAAGGACCGACTGCTAGACTCGCGCCGACCCGCCGTCGGAGGACCCAGAGATCGACCTGAACGCGACCGTGGCCGCCAACATCGGGCCGATCGTCCTCGTGCTCATCGTCTCCGTCGTCGTCCTTCTGGTACTCGTGCTGTGGCTCACGCGCCAGCTCAGCCAGCTGCGGAAACGGGTCGTCGGGTTGACCCGCGGTGAGGACGGTGACCTTGGCGACGTGCTCGGCGCACACCTCGATCGGGTGTACGAGCTCGGTCGCGAGGTGGAGCGGCTTGGGACACGCACAAACCGACTCGAGACCGCCGCGCCTCGCGCATTCCAGCGGGTCGGGCTCGTGCGCTTCAACCCGTTCGAGGACACCGGCGGGAACCAGAGCTTCGCCCTCGCGCTGCTCGACGCCGACGGGAACGGCTGGGTCCTCTCGAGCCTGCACGCCCGCACCGGTACGCGGGTCTACGCCAAGTCGATCCGGGGTGGTCGTTCCGATGGTGCGCTGTCGGAGGAGGAGACCGCCGCGATCAAACAGGCGACGGCCTGACAGGCTAGGTGTCACGGGGGACGGCGATGGTTCGCACATGGCCCCCATCGTCGACCCCACGACCCCACCGGTGACTCGCCCGACCGTCCGCGCGCGACGGCGTGGACCGACCCCACTCGAACAGATCCCGGCGTGGCGCGAGCTCGTGCCGGTCATGGACCCATCGATCGCGACACCGCCCGTCCCGGAGGGGATGGACGGTCTGCTCGGTGGGCTCGATCCGGATCAGCTCCGCGCGGTCACGCACGATCAGGGACCACTCCTCGTCGTCGCGGGCGCCGGGACGGGCAAGACTCAGGTCATCACTCGCCGGATCGCATGGCTCATCGCGACGCGGCGCGCCAAGCCGTCCGAGATCCTCGCGCTGACGTTCACCGACAAGGCCGCCGACGAGATGGCACTACGCGTCGACCAGCTCGTTCCCTACGGCTACACGGATACCCAGATCGCCACGTTCCACGCTTTCGGCGATCGATTGATCCGTGACCACGCGCTCCAGCTCGGCCTGCCGCCGGATGTACGGGTCCTGTCGCGCGCCGAGGCGGTGATCTTCCTGCGCGAGCACCTGTTCGAGTTCGAGCTCGATGCCTACCGTCCGCTCGGCGACCCGACGCGCTTCCTGGCTGCTCTTGTCACGCTCTTCAGCCGGTGCAAGGACGAGGACATCAGCCCTGAGGCGTATCAGCAGCACGCGGCACGGTTGTCAGCCGAGGCAGCCCTGGTCGACGCCGAGACCGGCGTCGATGGGGCGGCGGCTTCGGAGGAGGCTGCCCGCCAGGCCGAGCTCGCGCGCGCCTACGCGCGCTACCAGGAGCTCCTGGCGCAGAACGGTTTCATCGATTTCGGCGACCAGGTCGCGCTCGCGCTCCGGCTGGTCCGCGAGTCGCCGTCGGCTCGGAGTGCGATCGCCGGCAGATTCCGCTACGTCCTCGTCGACGAATTCCAGGACACGAACCGCGCGCAGGCGGAGCTCGTGACGGCGCTGGCCGAGCCGCATCGCAACGTCACGGTCGTCGGCGACGACGATCAGGCGATCTACGCGTTCCGTGGCGCCGCGATCGAGAACATCCTCGAGTTCCGCGACCGCTACCCGACCGCACGGACCGTCGTGCTGCGCCGGAACTACCGCTCGCTCGGACCGATCCTCGACGCCTCGTACCGGCTCATCCGGTTCAACGATCCCGATCGTCTCGAGGTCCGGACCGGGATCGCCAAGCGACTCCGTCCCCAGCGACGCGAGGCGGGCATGGCCGTCCAGCTCGAACCGTTCGCGACGGGCTCCGAGGAAGCGGACTGGATCGCCGCGGATATCGCGCGCAGGATCGCCGGAGGCGGGGCGCCCCGTGACCATGCGGTCCTCGTCCGGGCGAACGGCCACGCGGATCCGATCCTGCGGGCCCTCAACGTAGCCGGCGTCCCGTGGCGGTTCTCGGGCTCGTCCGGGCTGTACGCGCGTCCCGAGGTCCGGCTCCTTCTGTCGTTCCTGCGGACGGTGGCCGACCCGCATTCGAGCGTGGATCTCTATGCGCTCGCCGCATCGGACGTCTACGCGATCGACGGCGAAGACCTCACGGGCGTCGTCAACACGGCTCGCCGGCGAAACCGGTCCGTCTGGGATGTCCTCGAGGAGGTCGAGCGGCAGCCCGGGATCCTCCGTCTCGCGCCCGCCTCGCGTGCCGGCATCCACCGGCTCGTGACCGACGTCGCGCGCTTCACGTCGATGGCCCATGAGCGGCCGGCCGGCGAGGTCCTGTACGCCTTCCTCCGTGACAGCGGCCTGCTCGCCCGCCTCGCCGCGACGGCCACCACCGCGGCCGACGAGGGCCTCGGGAACATCGCGCGCTTCTTCGACCTGATCCGGGCGCAGTCCGCGGTCCTGGCCGACGACCGCGCGATGTTCGTCGCACAGCACCTCGAGACGTTGATCGAGGCGGGTGACGACCCAGCCACGGCCGACCTGGACCCCGATGCCGATGCCGTCGCGGTGCTGACGGTCCACAAGGCGAAGGGGCTCGAGTTCCCGATCGTCTACCTGCCGGGGCTGGTCAGCGGCCGGTTCCCGGGCAATGGCCGGGGAGAGCCATTGCCGCTCCCCGCGGGTCTCGGGCGAGGGTACCCGCCGACGCCCGAGCGGGCGCTCGCCGAGGAGCGGCGACTGTTCTATGTCGCCATGACGCGGGCGCGCGACGAGCTCGTGCTCACCCACGCGGCCGATTACGGCGGTTCTCGGGCTCGCCGCGTATCGCCCTTCGTACTGGAGGCGCTGGACCTGCCAGCATCGGCGGCAACGCCGGGCGCTGGTGCCGTGACCCCGGCCCCCGAGGTGCGCCTGGCGCGGTTCGCGGCCCTCGACGTACCGGTCGCCGCGCGTTCGACGTCCCGCGGCGAGCCGCTGATGCTGAGCTTCGGTCAGGTGGACGCCTACCTGAGCTGCCCGCTTCGCTACAAGTACGGCCACGTCCTGCGTATCCCGACCCCGCCGCATCACGCCCTCATCTACGGGTCGGCGATGCACAAGGCCGTGCAGGTCTTCCACCACCGCCACGCACGTGGCCACGTGATGTCCGAGGCGGAGCTCGACGAGGTGCTCGAGTCGGCCTGGTCGAACGAGGGTTTCGTCAGCCGCGAGCACGAGGAGGCGCGGCTCGAGGCGGCGCGTGTGGCACTGCGCCGCTTCCGCGATGAACAGCTGCGCCCCGACGCGGTGATCCCGACCTACGTGGAGCGCGAGTTCGCCTTCGACCTCGATGGCGACCGTGTTCGCGGCCGGTGGGATCGCGTCGACATCGAATCTGTCTCGGACGGCGCCGGGTCGCGTGAGCCAGCCCCGCCCGCAGAGGCGGCGACACAGACCGCCGACGTCGTCACGCCGACGCTCGGGATCATGGGCCGGGAACGGGTGACGATCACGGACTACAAGACGTCCGACGTCCGTGACCCCGCAAAGGCGAAGCAGCGCGCACGCGAGTCGCTCCAGCTCCAGATCTACGCGATGGGCTACGAGGCGATGACGGGCCGGCTTCCGGACCAGGTCGCGCTCCATTTTCTGGACTCGGGTCTGGTGGGGAGGGTCGATGTCGACCCGAGGCGCGTCGTCAAGGCCCGGGCTCGGATCTCCGAGGTCGCGAGTGGGATCCGGGCCGGCCGGTTCGAAGCGACGCCGGAACCGATGGTCTGCACCCGCTGCCCGTTCCGCGATATCTGCCCGTCGAGTGCCGCCCGACCGAGGTAGGTGACAGGCAGCCGAGCTGCGCCTCTAGACTCGCTCGTCATGGAGGCCCGCGACCGGCTGTCGAACTTCGCCGTACTGGGCGCTGCGGTCCTCGTGTGGGTCCTCGTCGCGCTGATCGTCACGACCCGTGACCCGGTCGCAGAACCGGTGGCCGGGTTCATCGGGGCGGCCCTGATCGGGCTCGCCGTTGGGCTCACCGTGACGCCGATCCTCTGGCTGGTGGTCTTCGCACGGCACCGCCGTATCGCCTACCGCGGCGATTGGCTCCGCGCGGCCAGGCGGGGTGGCTGGATCGGGCTGATCGTGGCGATCTTCATCGTGCTGCGCCTGCAATCGGCCCTCGAGCTGCCGATCGCCCTGTTCATCATCGCGCTCGCCGCCGTCGCCGAAGCGACCTTGTCCGCCGAGCGCTAAAGCACCGAGGACGCGCTGGCCGTACCATCCGCCGTCGGACCAGTCCCAGTCGGTCCGATCCACGCCACGCCCGGAGGACCTGTGCCCGACCGAACCGCCATACGCCCCGCGGAGCCGTTCACTGAGCTCAAGGAGCGCGTCGCCGCTGCCGTCGAGGCGGCCCGGGACGAGATCATCGACCTCTCGCATCGCATCCATGCCGACCCGGAGCCGGCCTTCGAGGAACACCATGCAGCGGCATGGGTCGCCGAGGTCCTGCGTGGACACGGCTTCGAGGTCGAGCATCCCGCCGGCAGCCTCGCGACCGCCGTTCGAGCGGTGAAGCGCGGTGGTCGTGGCGGGACGAAGCCCCGGATCGGGATCCTCGCGGAGTACGACGCGCTGCCAGGTCTGGGCCACGGCTGCGGCCACAACACGATGGCCGCCTCGGGCGTCGGTGCCGCCATCGCCCTCGCGGCGGTGGCCGAAGATCTGCCCGGGGAGATCGTCTTCCTGGGGACGCCGGCCGAGGAGCGGGGGAGCGGCAAGCAGATCATGATCGACGACGGGTTGTTCGAGGGTGTCGACGCGGCGCTGCTTTATCACCCGTGCGACCGGAGCCACGTCGAGAGCTTCCCGCTCGCGTCGGAGGACGTCGAGGTCGTGTTCCACGGCCTTCAGGCGCACGCCGCGTCGGACCCGTGGAAGGGCAGGAACGCGCTCGATGCGATGGTCCAGCTGTTCACCTCGGTCGGGCTCTGGCGCCAGCAGCTCAGAGACACGGCTCGCGTGCACGGGATCATCACCGAAGGCGGCACGGCGGCGAACATCATCCCGGACCGGACGTCCGCCTGGTTCATGATCCGCGCAGACGACCAGGCGTACTACGACGAGATGAAGGACCGGTTCACGAAGATGGCCGAAGCAGCCGCGCTGGCGACCGGCACGACCGTCGACGTGATCTATTCCGGCGGCGCGACGACCATGCGCAACAACCAGCCGCTCGTCGAGCGCTTCCGGGCCAACATGGCGGCCTACGGGATCGAGGACATGGGCGACGATCCGAATGCCGGCAGCACCGACATGGCGAACGTCAGCTGGGTCGTGCCGACGATCCACCCGGATCTCGCGATCTGCGAGGAAGGCGTCGCCGGCCACTCGATCGCCTTCCGCGACGCAGCCGCGACCCCACGAGCCGACGAGACGACGCTCCTCGCGGCGACGCTCATCGCCCAGACTGCGGTCGATCTCTTCCAGGACCCGGCACTCGTCGAACGTGCCTGGGCGGCGTTCCGCGAAGGGGCCTGACCCGACCGACCCGGGGTGTACCATCGCGCCGGCGCGCCCCGCTGGACGCCGGATCGCGAACCGGCGGCGCCCCGAACGAGACGGATCCCATCACGCGGCCCTGATGTCGGCCGTGTCCGTCTCCGGGAGGACCTCCGTGGCCGAGCGCCCCCACGACCCCGACTTCGCGACCGCGAACGGCTGGGATCGCGAGTACGAGGTGTACAGCGACTTCGATCTGCCGACCTACGTCGGCGCGGTCAGCTTCATGAAGCTGCCGTGGATCACGGATCTTGCCGAGCTCGCGGCACGCAAGCCTGATGTGGCCATCGTCGGCGCTCCCTTCGACGACGCCGTGAGCCATCGCTCCGGTGCCCGATTCGGCCCGCGGGCGATCCGCGAGGCGCAGTACACGTCGGGTTCGATCAACTCGCTCCAGCTCGACGTCGAGCCGTTCGAGGTCCTCGACGTCGTCGACGCGGGCGACGCCAACATCATCCCCGCATGGATCGAGCGCGCGCACGCGCTCATCTATCGCAAGGTCCACGAGGTCGCATCGACCGGCGCGATCCCGATCGTCCTCGGTGGCGACCACTCCATCACCTGGCCGTCCGCCACGGCCATCGCCGAGCTCCGCCGGCCGAAGAGCATCGGGATCGTCCATTTCGACGCCCATGCCGATACCGCGAACGACGACTGGGGCGTCCTCGCCGGTCACGGGACCCCGATGCGGCGCCTGATCGAATCCGGGGCGGTCGCCGGCCGCAACTTCGTGCAAGTCGGCCTGCGCGGGTACTGGCCGCCCGTCGAGACGTTCGAATGGATGCGGGCGCAGGGACTCCGCTACCACTTCATGCGCGAGATCGAGGAGCGTGGCGCGGAAGCGGTCATCGCGCAGGCGATCGACGAAGCGCTCGACGGTCCGGATGCGATCTACCTGAGCCTGGACATCGACGTGATCGACCCGGGGCTCGCACCCGGGACGGGGACCCCGGAGCCCGGCGGGATGCTCACCCGTGAAGTGCTGCGGGCCGTGCGTCAGATCGTCGGCGCGGTCGAACTTGCGGGCATGGACGTCGTCGAGGTCTCCCCGCCGTACGACCATGCGGAGGCCACCGCGATGGCCGCGAACCGCGCAGCGCTCGAGGCGATCAGCGCACTGGCCGTCCGCAAGGCCGCGGGGACGCCGGTCCGCTACGAGCCCTCAGCAGCGTGATCGAACCTCCGGACGCTGCGACGGCGCGCGCCCTCGCGCGCCTGTACGACCTCGACCTGCAGGAGGATCCGGGCGACCTCGATCTGTACCGCGCGCTCGCCGACCGGGCCGATGGCCCGGTGCTCGAGCTTGCCGCCGGGACCGGCCGCCTGGCCGTCCCGCTCGCTGCTGCCGGCCACGCGGTCACTGCCGTCGACATCGACGAGGCGATGCTTGCTCGCGCGCGCGAACGCGCCACTGACGCGGGCCTCCGACCGGATGCCATCACGTTCATCGAGGGTGACCTGCTCGAGCTTCCGGAGCCGGAGGGCGGACCGGGTGGTTACGGTCTGGCGTTCATCGCCCTCAACTCGATCATGCTGCTTGCGACCCGGGAACGGCAGCGTGCAGCGATCCGCGCCTTGGCGACCCAGCTGCGCCCCGGCGGCATCGCCGCCGTGGACGCGTGGCTCCCTGACGCCGACGACCTCGCCCGCTTCGATGGGCGCGTCTTCCACGAGTGGATCCGCACGGATCCCGAAAGTGGCGCGCACGTCACGAAGACCGGATCAGCCGTGCATGATGCGAGCAATGGGACGCTCATCCTGACGGCCATCTTCGACGAGGCGCCGCAGGGCGAGGCGCCGCGGCGGTGGATCCGGCAGGATCGTCTGCGGCTGATCTCGGCGGACGAGCTGATCGCGTTCGCGGAGGAGGCCGGGCTACGCGTCGAGGTGGTCGCCGGTGGGTACGACCTCACACCGCTCGGGTACGGCGCCGAACGGGCCGTGCTGATCGCCGAGCGCCCATGAGCGTGACGGTCGTTGCGGGAGGCGTGGCGCTCACGCACGTCGGCGGTGCGCCCGCGCATGTCGGCGGTGCGCCCGCGCACCGCCGGTCCGACACGTAGCGCGTGGTATCGTCGAGCCCGATGTCCAGTGGTTCGAGCAGCGACCAGACGCGGCTCCTGATCGTCGAGGATGTGCCGCAGGTCGCGCAGTACATCCGCGGCCTCCTCAACGCGCAGCAAGCCGTGAAGCTGCTCGATGTCCTGTCCGACGGTGGCCGCGCCGTCGACCAGATCCGCCAGCTCCGACCGGACGTCGTCATGGTCGATGCGCTGCTCCAGGGCCGGACCAAGGGCCCGAAGCTGGTCGAGCACATCCAGGAAGCGGGCCTGGGCGTTCCGGTGATCGTCCTGACCGTGCCGCAGAACCCGGTCGAGGTCGACCCGGCGAAGGGCGTCCACGCCGTCCTGTCGATGCCGTTCTCCGGTTTCGAGCTCATGAACAAGATCTCCGGCGTGCGTAAACAGTTCGCGGAAACGCATTCGGTCGGGGTCACCCGCATCACGTCGGTCTTCGCGCCGAAGGGCGGCGTTGGGAAGACCACGATCGCGTTCAACCTCGCGGTCGCGATGGCCCAGCTCGAGCAGAAGACCGTCCTGATCGACGGCAGCGTCCAGTTCGGCGATCTTCGCGCGCTGCTGAAGGTGCCGACCGACGCGCCCTCGATCCTCGACTTGCCGACCGACCGGATCTCGGAGTCCGACCTGTCCGACGTCCTGTGGCGCGACCCCTCGGGCATCGACATCCTGCTGGCACCGCCGCGGATCGAGATGGCGGAGATGATCTCGCCGCGCGACATCGAGAAGGTCCTGTCGCTGCTGCGCCGCGTCTACAACGCGATCGTCATCGACATGTCGAGCTCGATCAACGACATCAACCTCGGCTTCCTCGACGCCAGCGACACGATCATCGAGATCGTCACGTACGACTCCACGACGATCCACAACACGATCGCGATGGCCGACACGTTCCGGTCGATCGGGTATCCCCCGACGAAGGTCCGCTACCTGGTGAACCGGGCGGATAGCCCGGGCGGCATCGAGCCTGAGGATCTCCAACGCGCCCTGGGGCGCATCCCGGAGCACAAGGTCATGTCCGACGGCCAGCTCGTCGTCCGGTCGAACAACGAGGGTGTGCCGTTCATCCTGGCCAACCCCTCTGCGCCGATCACGCAGGACCTGATGCGTGTCGCGTCGGAGCTGATCGGCTCCCCGCGAGTCCCGGTCGGTGCCGGGCGCGGCTAGGGGTCCAGTGTCCGATCCACGACCGATCGGCGTCTTCGACTCAGGGGTCGGGGGGCTGACGGTCTTGCGTGAGATCATCCGGCGGACCCCTCTCGAGCCGACGCTGTACCTGGGCGACAACGATCGCGCACCGTACGGCACCCGATCGGACGACGAGGTGCTGGCGTTCTCCACCCAATCGCTCGACGCGCTCGTCGAGCGAGACGTCAAAGCGCTCGTCGTTGCCTGCAACACGTCGACCGCGGTCGGCTTGGCCGCGTTCCGCCGCCGGTACGACCTGCCGGTGCTCGGCGTCGTCCGGCCCGGTGCAGCTGCCGCGGCTCTCGCGACGCGGAACCGCCGGGTCGGCGTCATCGCGACGCCCGCGACGATCCGATCCCATGCGTATCACGACGCGATCAAGGTCGAGAACCCCGCCGTCCACGTCGTCGAGCACCCCACACCGGCGCTCGTCCCGATGGTCGAGACCGGCGAGCTCAGCGGTGCCAACGCGGAGGCGACGATCGCCGAGTCGCTCGCCCCGTTCCTGTCCGCGGCCGGGCGGAGCCAGGACCACGACGGCAGACCACTGGGGGACGCGATCGACACGTTGCTCCTCGGTTGCACGCACTACCCGTTGCTTCGGCCGCTCTTCGTCGACTTGCTCGGTGACGACGTCGCGATCGTCGATTCGGCTACCGCCACCGCATCCGCGCTCGCGGAGCTCCTCAGCGTCAACCGTATCGAGGCGCCCGCGGGGACGACCCCATCCCACGTGCAGATGACCACCGGCGACGCCGACCGGTTCGAGGCCGTCGCGGGACGGCTGTTCGGCCCGGCCTTCGTTTCGGTCGAGCCCGTTGAGCTCGGGGCGCTCGCCCGATGAGCCCGAAGCGGGGACCCGATTCCTGGCGCGACGATCGAGCGTGGCAGGCTGGGATCCTGATCGGGTCGGCGCTCGGTGCCGCAGCCACGCTCGTCG
>DATNFQ010000288.1:0-2701 GCA_035606295.1 Patescibacteria group bacterium | reverse complement strand
CCCCTGAGACGTGGCTGTTCGCGCCGCCCGATCAACCGGTCATGACCCAGCGCCGGTAGCGGCGAGTCGGATCGTGGAGCCGCCGAGCGACGCGGACCTGCTGGCGTTGTCGCGGCGCGTCGGCGATGCATGCCGGACCCGGGGCACCCGTGTCGGCACCGCCGAGTCATGTACGGGCGGCCTCATCGCTCACCTGATCACCGAGGTCCCTGGGTCGAGTGATTACTTCCTCGGTGCGGTCGTGACCTACTCGAACGACATCAAGACCGCGCTCGCCGATGTGCCCGGCGGGGTGCTCGAGGCGCACGGGGCAGTCTCGGCGCAGGTCGCCAAGGCCATGGCCGAGGGCACGCGCGGCCGGCTCGGCGTCGACGTGGCGGTCGCCGTCACCGGGGTGGCAGGGCCCGACGGAGGCACGGCCGCGAAACCGGTCGGTCTGACGTACGTGGCCGTCGCCGACAGCTCCGGTGATGACGTACGCCGGTTCGTGTGGGACAGCGATCGCACGGGCAACAAGCGCTTGAGCGCAGCAGCCGCACTGGAGATGCTGCTCGAACGTATCGCCGAACCCGCCGCGTGACGCGCGACGCCGCTGCCATCGGGGCGGGTCTCGCCCCGGCTCGTGATGCTCGTACGATCCGTGCTGGCGAGCGCATCCATGTCGTCGGCGCTGGCGGCGCCGGTGCGAGCGCAGCCGCCCTCCTTGCTTCAGCAGCCGGAGCGGTCGTGTCCGGCTGCGACGCCGGCGGCCCGTCGCCGTATACCGCCGCGCTCGACGCCGCCGGGATCGTCGTCGCGAGCGTGCATGACCCGTCCCATGTGACCGCTGCGCCGAGACCGGATCGTCTCGCCGTGACGAAGGCACTCACCGCGGTCGACCCGGACCACCCGGAGCTGCGTGCAGCGCGCGACATGGGCATCCCTGTCGAACCCTGGCAGCAGGTCATCGCGGACGCGGCTGTCGGGCGGACGCTCGTCGCGATCGCAGGCACGCATGGCAAGAGCACGACCGCCGGATGGCTGGTGCATGTCCTGGTCGAGGCGGGCCTGGACCCGTCGGCGTTCGTGGGAGCGTTGCTGCCGGCCGCGTCGACCGGTGGTGTGCCAGCAACGGCTCGTACCGGGAACGGGGACGCATTCGTGGTCGAGGCAGACGAGTACGCCGGTAACTTCGATGCCTATCGACCCGCGATCGCCGTGCTGACGAGTGTCGAATGGGATCATCCCGACGTGTTCGCGGATGAGACCGCGGTGCGTGAAGCCTTCACGACCTGGTTGGCCGGCGCGGGGACGATCGTGGCGAATGTTGGGGATGCCGGGGCGGCAACGGTCATGAGGGGGCGCGCCCTTCGCGGCCAGGCCGTCCTGACGGTCGGTCTGGAGGGATCCGGCGCGATCGTGCCTGACGTGCGGGCGAAGATCGTGGCTGCCGAACCCACAGGAACGATCCTCGCTGTGCGCGGGCTCGACGAAGACTCCGTCACCATCCGGCTGCCGACGGCTGGCCGACACAACGCCGCGAACGCGCTCGGTGTGGCCGGCGCCGCCCTTGCTCTCGGCCTCCCGGCCGCGGACATCGTGCGGGGTCTTGAGACCTTTCCCGGTGTCGGCCGACGGCTCGAACGCAAGGGCGAGTCCACTGGTGTCGTCGTGTACGACGACTACGGTCACCACCCGACGGCCATCCGCGCCACGATCGAGGCTGTCCGCCAGCGCGAGCCGGGTCGCCGCGTATGGGCGGTCTACGAGCCGCTGACGTACCATCGAACGGCCGCGCTCATCCCCGAGTTCGCGGCGTCGCTCGCGACGGCCGACGCGGTCGTCATCGCCGATATCTGGGCCGGCCGGGATCCGGACACGACGATCGCCTCGGCCGCGGGTCTCGCGGATGCGGTCTCGAGGGTTCGCTCGGACATCCCGGTCGCGGCACCGGGCTCCGTCGATGCGACGACTGAGTGGCTGGCAGGACAGGTCCGCGCTGGTGACGTCGTCCTCGTGATGGGTGGCGGGCACAGCTACCGGATCGCGACGGGACTGCTCGAACGATTGGAGACGGAGGCCGCACCGCGATGACGTTGGACCATGCCGCCGCTTCTGATGTACTGGAGCGGTACGGTCGCGCGTGGCAATCCTTCGATGGCGATGCGTGGACGGATCTCTTCACGGACGACGTCGAATACTTCGAGGATCCGTTCGCGAACCCGATGGTCGGGCACAATGCGCTCCGTGCGTACCTGCTCGAGGCGGCCGAGCGACAGCAGGACGTCGAGTTCACCGTCGAGCGCCACTGGGTCGTGGCGCCGACCGTCCTTGCCGCCTGGCACGCGAGCTATGTCCGGCGCTCGGATCGCGCCCGAGTCCGGCTCGCCGGGTTCTTGACGATGGAGATCGCGGACGACGGGCGGATCGCCCGGTTCCGCGAGTGGTGGCACCGACAGGAGTCGACCGTCACCGGCTGACACAGGAGGAGATGCATGGCGGGCGATGTCTCGTTCGACGTCGTGAGCGATTTCGATGAACAGGAGCTGCGGAACGCGCTGGACCAGGTCCGGCGCGAAGTCTCGCAGCGCTACGACTTCAAAGGCGTGACGGTCGATCTCACGCAGAACAAGACCGACCTTCTTCTCGTCACGGACGACGACTATCGCGCCGCCGCGGTGAAGGACCTTATCGAGTCGAAGGAGATCCGCCGCGACCTCTC